>NZ_DATNPA010000178.1:0-3336 GCF_036703385.1 Allocoleopsis sp.
GATTCAATCAAAGAATCTCTCAGACCGCAGACTTTCTCATGGAAGACTATAAGAAAACCCATAAGGATTGGCAGGCTATCAAGCGCGGTGTTCAAAACCTTCAAGAGCAAGTTAAAGACAAAGCTGAGAAGGTAACCAATATTGCTAAGGAAAAGCTGGAAGAGGTGAAAGCTAAGGAGAAAGATGGTGTTCAAGCGGATGATACGGTGAAGACGATTGATACAACCGCTGAGCCTGTGCAGAGTACTCTTGAGTTGCCGGAGAGTAATCCCTAGCGTTATTTGAGGGGGGATTGGTGGCGCTCGCTCGTTCTGGGTTTTAGAGAGCGATCGCGCCTTTACTTCCTTAGCCGTATTCCCATCAACTAGCGTTGAGTATAGCTTCTATCCCATCCTGTACTTGCTGGAGTTGCTGACGTTGCTGGTCGATCCAAGCTTTTTCTGCTTCGCGCTGTTCTGGTGTCTCTTGCTGATATCGCTCTTGCCGCTCAAGGAAGTCATTGTAGAATGCGATCGCTTGTTCCAGGGCTTGGGTGGCTAATTTAACTCTGTCGTCAAAGATTGCTGTAATAAACTTCTCAATTTTTGAAGCAACGTTTTTTTGGAACTCAACAACCTCTTCCCTAGGGATATCGCCCCAATTCTTATTCACTAAAGCCTCTAAAAGTGAACCTGTAGACTCTTTGAACCCTTTTGATTGGCTATGAATATGACTCACTAAATTTTGAAACTTGTTTTCAATCTCATTAACTTTCAAATTCATCTTCTGGTTTAATTCAGTTTTGGTATGATTATCGAAAAGACTGATACAGCTTTTAATAGCTTCGTTATTGAGCGCTGCAATTTCTTTATAAACTGGATTCAAACTTTTATTTATTACTTGGTTTAAAACTTGATATGAAAAGTAATTAAACTCATGGCGTAAAGCTTTAACAAAACCTTCCTTTTTGTTCCATTTTACTTCTTTTTTGATATTTCTTTTGGTATCAATAAACCAAGCTGTTTTAAGGCGATCGCATATCTGATCCCATAATTCGTTAGCTTGAGTAACTGCCTCATTTTTACATTTAATGTGTAAAATACCAATTTTGTAATGATGCCCACTAATCTCACCTAGCTGTTCCCAAATCTCTTGTTTTTCAGCCTCAGCAATCTTTGGCTTAGACAACCAAACATTTTCAGCATGATATAGCTTATCAGAACATACTAACACGAACTTATTGAGTCTAGCAGCAGATTGTGTCAGTTCTTCAAGGCAGGGATAAACTGACTCTTTTAGACTTAGGGCAAATTTCTTAATTTCTATAGTATTATGCTCATCCTTTAGTAGTTGCTCGATGGATTCATCGAGATTGAGGAAGGTGTTGAAATAGTCATTCATGATAGTTCTCCAGTAATTCACAAGAAAAAGCTCAACTGCATCCGATGAAAGTATTGCAATCTCTCTGAGAGCCTGAGCTGATTGGGTAACTTGTCATTTAGTATGCCTGGACTCAGCCGATAGAAAATCCGTATAAACACGGTTATCTTTGCCTACCGGATTTATTCTTCCGTAGAATCTCTGATGTTCTTTATAAGACTCAAACTTACAATATCGAGTAATTTCCCCTTCTTCTAGGCACCAATCGGCTAAACATTATGCTTTTCATATTTCGCCCCGAACATATGCTTGGACTTGCCACTGGTACGCTCAAGCATGTCATCTCATCTACAGGTGTACCGTTGAGTATGGTCAGAGATGCTGCAACGGGTCAGATTGTTGGTCATGCGGTTGGTGTTGTAGGTGAACCGTTCCTAGCGGTTCCACAGATGATATTGGGCGGCGCACAAATGATTCAAACCCACAAAGGTTTTCAAAAAACCTACCACATCGTTAATGAAGGGTTTCAACAAACTAATCAGAGATTCAATCTTGTTCAGGCGGGTTTGCAAGCTCTCCAGAACAGCATTAATGGAGGGTTTCAACAAACTAATCAGAGGCTCGATCTTGTTCAGTCTGGTTTGCAATCTCTCCAGAACAGCGTAGGAGTGCTACAAGCGACTACAGCCGTAATCGGTGTTGGAACGGTAGCAGGCGTAGCCTTGTCAGCAGTGAACCTTCACCAAACATTAAAACTAAGGGAAGACGTAAAGCAAATGAGGCTGGAGGTTAAGGACGGCTTCATTGATATGAAAAAAGCTCTGAAAGACCAGGGAGCAGAAATAATACAACGGCTTGAGGAGGTTGCTCATGACATTAAATTTGAAATGCACCGCAAAAAGCTAGTTGAGGCTTATGGTATTTTTGCTCAAGGAATGAAGCGTTTCCGAGAAGCAGTGACGTTACAAGATTTGAACCTCCGAAATTCGGAGATAAATAGCGCAAGGGATATGTTGTTTCAGGCTCTAGCCATTTACGATAATCCTCACCTATTAGAGGAAACCTGCTCCGCCGGACAACTCCGTAGACAGGAATGTGTTTGGGCAATTGAGCAAGCGATTACCACGAGTTTTCAAGTTCAGGGAGCTCATGATATGGTGAGCCATCGCCTGTCTCACCTTCAGGACAAAATCCGACAAGATTCCCTAAGTGTTATTGACCTGTGTAAATCTGAACAAGAGCTAGATTTTCTATTCCCAGAACTTACACGCATTCATAATCAAGATTTACCGTTACTCGAATCCTGGCAAATTCACGCTAGTTGGATACAAACTCTGTCCCCAAAGGAGATACAGCTTTTGGTTAGTTCTGATGTATCAACTACTAAGAGTTCAGACGATAATCAAACCTCAGCAGTTGCAGCAGAACCAGAGGAACAATTACTGTATGAGAATTTAAAGCCAAAGTCTCATTACCTATCCCTACGTGACCAACTTAAATTTATGGTCAAGCCTGACTTACGCCAAAGACACGAATCCTACGTCAGCCAACAAGCCACAGCCTCTGGATTGAAAGCTTTAGCTCCCTCAAATTGGCAAGAAGTACCAGATTTAACCGTTGCCAACCTCTACTGGTACTTCAAAGGTAAACAACAAGCACCAGCCTGAAAAGAGGAGAGGTTGAGAGCGATCGCATCATCGCTACAACAAGTGCGATCGCCTCACCAAAAACCGACTTTTCATGCCATGTGGACAAAGCTCCCCTAAATCCAACCCCTCAACTACTACTCGCTACGCAGCGTCTGCTAATGTGCGATCGCCAATAGCAGCGCTTTCGCTATCACTCTCATCTGGGCTTCTGCCCTAGGGAACAGGGAGAATTCCAATCCTCTCAACTTTAGAGGACTATACGAGTACCTCTAGCCGTGCGCTCAGCGAGAGCTGGTGCCGCAGGCGATCGCGTGGAAGGACGAAGCAT
>NZ_DATNPA010000179.1:0-9173 GCF_036703385.1 Allocoleopsis sp.
GGAGATGGTGCCGAAGTTCGTCAAGGTGATGCCGAAGGATTACAAGCGCGTACTGCAAGCCATTGCTTCTGCGATCGCAGCCGGTTTGAGTGGGGATGACGCACTCACCGCTGCGTTTGAAGAAAACGCTCGCGACGTTGCTCGCATCGGTGGGAGTTAGGGTTGCAAAACCTATGAAACAAGGGGCGTAAGCCCCTTGTTAGACCAATTGTTGATCGCTGGGAACGTAATGCCAGGTATCTGTACGGCGATCCTAGTCATCTGCGAGTTAGCGTGCTGGACTCAGGACGATGAAAGACTGGTACAAGGAAGACCTTGCATATATTCATGATGTCGGTTTCAGTGACTACGCTCTCAAATCGGCTCCCGGTATCTTAGCCATCTTGGCTCAAAACCAAATACGGCAAGGTCTAATCGTGGACTTGGGTTGCGGAAGTGGGCTATCGGCACAACAGTTCACGAAGGCTCATTATCGAGTTTTAGGAGTTGATATCTCTGAGCCACTCATCGATATTGCCCGAACCAGAGTGCCAGAGGCTGAGTTTCAGGTCGAGTCATTGTTCAAGGCTGACATTCCCCCCTGTAGTGCCGTTACTGCGATCGGTGAATGCCTCAACTACCTGTTTGATCCAGACAATGAGCGCTCAACCCTAGCTTCTCTCTTCCATCGCGTCTATGGCGCGTTAATGGCGGGAGGTATGTTCATCTTCGATATTGCAGAACCAGGACAAATTAGACAGGGAACTAAAACAAAGAGTTTCACAGAGGGAGAGGGTTGGGTTGTCCTCGTCGAAAAGGAGGAGCATCAAGAGCATCAAACCTTGACCCGTCGTATTATCACGTTTCGGAAGTTGGGGGAATCCTATAGGCGGGACGACGAAGTCCATCATTTGAGGTTATATCAAGCGGCAGACATTGCCAGAGAACTCTATCAAGTGGGCTTTCAGGTTCAAGTCATGCGTAGTTATGGACATTACAATCTGCCAAAAGCTCATTTAGTGTTTATCGCACGTAAACCAACCTGACAGAACAACAATTGCGGTGGTCTATTTTACAAATTTAAACTAAGGACACGACTATGGGAAAACCAACTGGCTTTATCGAGTTTCTCCGCGAATTACCGTCTGACATCGCTCCAATCGATCGCATCCGCAACTGGGATGAATTCCACCTGCACATGCCGGAGGACAAGCTCCGGACTCAGGGGGCACGGTGTATGGACTGTGGCGTTCCGTTTTGTCACACCGGCACGCTGATTAGTGGGATGGCGAGTGGTTGCCCGATTAATAACCTAATCCCAGAGTGGAATGACCTTGTTTATCGGGGACTCTGGCGCGAGGCACTTGATCGCCTACACAAGACGAATAACTTCCCAGAGTTCACCGGACGGGTCTGTCCTGCACCCTGTGAAGGTTCGTGTGTGCTCGGCATCACCAATCCGCCAGTTACGATTAAGAACATCGAGAGTGCGATCGCCGACAAAGGCTGGGACGAAGGTTGGGTCACGCCCGAACCCCCGACCAAGCGCACCGGGAAAAAAGTCGCCGTCATCGGTTCGGGTCCCGCCGGTCTTTGCGCCGCCGCGCAGCTCAACAAGGCTGGTCATTGGGTCACCGTATTTGAACGCGCTGATCGCCCCGGTGGACTACTCATGTATGGCATCCCCAACATGAAGCTGGATAAGGAAGAGGTCGTCCTGCGCCGCCTCAAAGTCCTTGAAGAGGAGGGTGTGAAGTTCCTGTGCAACACCGAGGTTGGCAAAGACTTTCCTGCGGAAAACTTGCTCAAGGAATTTGACGCCGTGGTGCTTTGTACAGGTGCTACCAAGCCGCGTGACCTTCCTATTGAAGGCAGGCAGTTGCAGGGTATCCACTTTGCAATGGAGTTTCTGACCGCCAACACTCAAGCGATTCTGAACAAGAGCCAGAACGGGGCATCTACGGGGGATGGGTCAACCACGGGGGATTGCCCCTACATTTCTGCTGAGGGCAAAGATGTCGTCATCATCGGGGGGGGTGACACCGGAACCGACTGCGTTGGTACGTCGATGCGCCACGGCTGTAACAGCCTCGTGCAACTCGAAATCCTGCCCCAACCGCCGATGGAACGTGCCGCCAATAACCCGTGGCCTGAGTGGCCTAAGGTTTACAAAATGGACTACGGGCAGGAGGAAGCGGCGGCTAAGTTTGGTGCTGACCCGCGTGTTTATCTCACCACAGCGACAAAGTTTGAAGGTGATGAGAATGGACAAATTAAAGCCGTCCACACCGTGCAGGTGGAGTGGGAGAAAAATGAAAAAGGTCAGTTCATTCCAAAGCACGTACCAGGCACAGAAAAAGTCGTACCCGCGCAGCTTGTCCTACTGGCGATGGGCTTTCTCGGCCCTGAGCAACCACTGCTTGATGCCCTCGGCGTTGAACGCGACCCACGCAGCAACGTCAAAGCCGACTTCGGCAAATATGCGACCAGCATCCCTGGCGTCTTCGCGGCTGGCGACTGTCGCCGTGGACAAAGCCTCGTTGTCTGGGCGTTCAATGAAGGTCGCGGCGCGGCTCGTGAGTGCGACCTCTACCTTATGGGCAGTACAGACCTGCCTTGAGGAAAAGTGTAGACTTTCTACCCGAATGTCTCACCGTCATTCTGGTAAGCCAAATTGGGTAGGAAGTCACAACGCTACGTGTTGTTTAACAGCGTTAAAAGGAAGGAAATATGTTAGTGATTTCTCCTGAAACTGTCTATGACAACCTCAGACTGCTTGAGCAGGTAGACACTGCCAGCAGTGCATTCTATCGACAAATGGCTCAAGATGTGATAGCAGACCAACAAGTTAGCTTGAGTTGGCGGCAAGCGATCGCGGAGCGACTCAACCGAGCCAACCATCTCCTGGAGCGGCTGACCGTTGACAATAATGATAGCTACTGAAATTAGTGGTTTCGCCTCTAGTGGGCGCGATCGTTGCTGTTAAAACTCTTGTGGGATGGGCTGAAAAACCCGTCCCAACCGAAGCACTATTCTCTTGGAAAAACTGCTGAAATGTAAAAGTTTCAGCAGTTTATTGTTATGAGCGATCGCGAAGTATAGGTTCTATAGCTGTCGCCATAATGAGACCTCTTACAAAAGTCAACTTGCGCCCCCCAGCCCCCCAATTCTGAGAGGAGAATATATTCAAAGTCCCCCAGAATTGGGGGATTTAGGGGGCATTCCAGATTTATGCAAGAGGTCTATGGTTAGGACAGATTTAACAGCCCAAACGACTACGTACCAGTAATCATCCTTCTGCCTTTTGCTATATAGCTGCGAGGCATGAAAGTTCAAGTCTTTGCGTCCGCCTCAATTCAGAAATTAACCAAATGTTGAGCCATTCCAGCCCCACATCGCTCCCTTAGCATCGGTAAACTCGATGTAAATCCGGTTGATGGGTACGTCAAGCTTTTCGCTAATCGTCTGGCTAAAATCCTGGCTCATTGCCTTCGTTTGCGAGGGACTCATGGTGCCAATATTTTTCACTTCCATATAGCAGGTTGGCTCAACGGTACCCCCAAAAGTCATCGCGACATTTGGCTCAAACGCCGTCATCACATAGGATTCTGGCTTTCCCACATGCTTGGCTAGTTTACTAGAAAGACTCTTCAGCAGCTGTTGAACAGCTGTTGGTTCTGGAGCATCAGCAGAAGTTTGCACCTTAATTAGAGGCATAGGCTAGATATCACCACGGAGTTAAAACGATTTCAAATGTTAAGAGCAGTTATGGGTACTTATCCACCGTAATTCCAGCCAGTACTTTCCAGCAAAAGCGGCTCACCCTCTCGATGGATACCAGCACCAATCACTTGAGCGACAAAAACGCTGTGGTCTCCTTCTTCTACAGAAGCGATCACCTTGCATTCAATGTAACCGAGGGAATCAGAGATAATAGGACAGCCCGTTTCCACTCCCTCGTAGAAGTCCACATCTGCAAACTTATTGCCGACACGGCTTTGTGGCTTAAAAAATTTCGCGGCTAGGTCTTTTTGCCCGCTTTCTAGAAAGCTGATGGTAAATACCCCACTCTTTCTCAGCATTTCGTGGGAGCCAGTCTCTTTCTTAATGCAATTGACCACCAAGGGTGGATCAAAAGAAGACTGCATCAACCAGCTAACTGTAAAACCGTTTAGTTCCTCACCCTCTTTCACCCCGCAGATATAAAGACCGTGAGGAATTTTCCGCAGCATCGTCTTTTTCGCTTGTTCGTCTAGCAAGGATTACTCTCCCTAAGTGCTTACATATCGCATTAAGTGTACCAACAGGCAAGGAACAAGGGGTATGAGGCAACAGCCAATAGTCAAGATGGTTCGCATCAACGGTTAGGTTTGGCGAAATACTTGCCTAAAGCGCTCCACAACACCTTTCGGTTTGAAATTGTCCTTAAACTTAGTAAATTCACCCGCATCTAACCAGACACCCTGGCACTTCGGGCATATCTCATACCAGATACAGTGTTGGTCAATGTCCACTATACGAGTCATTTTTGCCTGACAGCGAGGGCATCGAATATCACCCTTAAATTGATCGAGTTGGCTGCCAATTTCTTGGTCGCCAATATCCAAACTCTCAGAACCTTGAATGCCTTTGAGTTGCTCTGCCTCAAGGGAATCAAACCAAATTCCTTTACAATTGAGGCAGCGGTCTACTTCTATGCCAGCCCAGATAACTTGCTCTAAGCGTCCTCTACATTTTGGGCAGATGGTTGAATTCATGGATTTTTGGATGACACCTGTTTTCAGGTTATCGAACAGGGCGGGAGGGTCGAAACAGATGGGAGTGTTCGGGGTGGTAAAGACGGGAACGGGCTAGTTCCTGTGAAGCAATGACGCTTTCACCCTTACTAATGCTGATGTTCGACTGGGATGTCACTCCATTGCCTACTGTTCTCAGCGCTGGACTAATCAGATACAGGGTTGTCCGAATCAGATTCTCGGCTTGTGTGAGTACTGCCATCTGTTCCAAGGGAATGATCCAGATTTTTTCATCAGGCCATCCGATACGAAAGCAAACGGCGACAGGGGTATCGGCGGGGTAATGTTCCAGCAGTTTAGCTTGAGCGTCTTCGACATGACGGGCGCTGAGGTAGAGACACAAACTGGCTTGATGAGCAGCTAAAGAGGCCAGTTCTTCCGACTCCGGTACAGCGGAAGCACGCCCACTGATGCGAGTGAGAATAATGGATTGTACCAGTCCCGGCACTGTCAGCTCAACACCGAGTTTAGCGGCGGCGGCTTGGAAGGCGCTAATCCCTGGAATGAGTTCAAAGGGGATAGAGGCTTCGGCAAGGGCTTGCATTTGCTCGTGGATGGCGCTGTAGAGACTCAGGTCACCGGAATGTAAGCGAACAACTGATTTTTGCGATCGCACCCGTTCAATCATCAATGGCACAATTTCTTCTAGGGTTTTATTCCCTGTGCGAACCAGTTCAGCATCGGGACGGACACCCTGCAACATCTGCGGGGGTACGAGGGAATCTGCCAACACAATTACATCCGCTTGGGCGAGAATCTTTTGTGCCTTAACGGTCAATAACTCTGGGTCTCCTGGCCCTGCACCAATGATGTAAACAGCAGGTGGTAGGGGAGGAAGGGCGTTTTCAGGTGGAGCGGAGTCAATGGAGTGAGACATATATTGCAAAAGGCACCGGAACTCATACGAGGAGGCAAAGGGCAGAAGGCAGAAGGCAGAAGGCAGAAGGGAAACGATTAGCTGGTCAATGTTTGCTGATTGAAAGCTTGCACGACGATCAATCATCTTTTCATAGGCAAGGCTTCTATGCCTAGCCCACAAGCACAATCTCTCCGTCATGGGATGGGCGGGACGCTCGTCCTCAATAGAGTGCAAGAACGGAGTTGATCCCAAAAATTCGTAATTTACCCAAATTGTTCCGGATACACCATCTCTACTTAGAAATAAAGGAATGGTAGATGCACCCTGGTTCAGCTCTAGAGTTTAACTCTAGGGCTTTTTTTTTGGATTGGGTTGGATGGCTTCAGGGCGATAACTCGGTATCATTTTGTACCGAAAGAGTATCGGTTAATATCTAGGACTGAAAGAATAGCTACAGCGATCGCGGATTAGGCACAGTAGCTCCCACAGGAGCAAGGGCATCAATCCAGTTGAGCCTCTACAAATCAGAGCGAGTATCCCACTGTCGATTTTCCACTGAGACAACATCCGGTAGGGAACGACGCCTGAGATATAGCCATGCTAGACCGAGCAAACCCAGAGTGATTTCTCCTAAACTGACCATTTGAGCCATGCGTAGAAGGCCAAACATCAGGCTATCAGTCCTTAGTCCCTCAATCCAGAATCGACCGAGACTATAACTCACCATGTAAACCAGCGCCAAAGTCCCGACCTTGAGATGGGGTTTGCGGTTTAAATCCCGAAAGAACAACGTCATGAGTATGACAAAAACCATCAAATTCCAAAGGGATTCGTAGAGAAAAGTAGGATGGAAATAGTCATAATTAATGAACTCTGGAGGGCGCTGCTGGGGAGGAATATACAGTTTCCAGGGTAAATCGGTGGGACGCCCAAAGGCTTCAGAATTAAAAAAATTACCCCAGCGCCCGATCGCCTGACCCAAAATTAGGGAAGGGACGACTAGATCAGCTAATAGCCAGACAGAGATTTTTTGGATCCGGGCAAAAATAATCGCCGCTACAATACCGCCTAAAATGGCACCATGAATGGCAATTCCCCCCTTCCAAATCGCAAAAGCTTGGAGCGGATTTGGGGCATATTGTTCCCATTCAAACAAAACGTAGTAGAGTCGGGCACAGGGAATTGCTGCAATCACCAGCCAGATTGCCAAGTCGCCTACCAGGTTTGGGTCAACGTTACGGCGCTTTGCCAAGTATTGGGACAGAGTAACTCCGATTAATACGGCTGAGGCAATTAACAAACCGTACCAGCGAATGGCGATCGGTCCGAGTTGAACCAAAATCGGGCCTGGAGAAGCAAATTGAAACGCCAGAGTCAGAGGGGACATGGCTTGTAGCATTGAGTTTTCGGTAAGGGGCGATTGAAGCTTGCGGATGGAGTCAGAGACTCTGGATGAAGCTTCTGTTCAATTTTAGGTTGCCGAGTACTGCTGTGAGGTGGGATGCGATCGCGAAGCGCTGCTGCGTTTGCGTTCGCCCTTGGCGTTGCCGAAGGCTAGCATGGTGCGTAAGCAGCAAAGCCCAGATCGCGCTCTAGGGTTCCTTTTCCTCCTCATCCTCTGCTTGAAACAGGTCGCTTGCTTTGCTGCCGAGTAGTCCGAAGATGGCACCAATGCCCATATTCCAGGTAGTATTGCAGGTCTCGAAGACGCGATTTTGTTGGGGAGAAAGGTTGTTTTTGGCAGCAAACCAGAAAGAAGCACCGCCAGAGAGGAGGGTGAAGCAGACGACGGTGAAGAAGATTTGTTGGAAGGCGGGAGGGAGATTTAAGTTTTTCATCGGTGTTAGCCTCCGAAGTTGTTTTTGAAGTTGACTCTTCCAGCATCTCTGACAGCCTTCAGAGCATGGTCAAGGCTAGCGTTTGGCTTGGTGTCAGACTTGTCAGATTTGTCAGAATTGAGGGAATACGATTTTGTTTTAGCTATGGGACGGCGATCGCTCCGAGCATCTTCACAAGGTATTCAAGACATCAAAAAAGCTCTGAAGCGAAAGAAATGGTCACAGACCTATATTGCTGGTGCAGTGGGTTGCTCTCGCCAAACGATTTGGAGCTTATTGCAGGGCAATCCTACAGACTGCGATGTATTTATGGAGATTTGCACTCAGTTAGGTTTGAACTGGGAAGAGATTGTAGAGCCAGAATCGCCACAACTACAGCAAGACGATAGTCAAGATTTTGATGCGCTGGTGCGGGAGGTGCGATCGTGTTGTTGCGAAGCAATCCTAGACAGCTACAGCAAGATTCGATTACCGGACGACACTCGAATTGATGTTGACCTGCTCTACGTGGATGTTTACGTGCTGGAGAAGTTGTCGGGCAAGCGCTATGCTTCGATTTCTGGATTGCTAGAAGGCGTTGAGCAACGGGAGGACTATGAACGGTTAGCGCTAGGACAGCGGCAGAAGCGGTTACCCGGACAGGAAATCGTCCAAGAATTTCCTCGATTAATGGTGCTGGGCAAACCAGGGTCAGGAAAAACCACTTTCTTACGACATCTCGCCGTTGACTGTAGCAAAGGGAAGTTCTTTTGCGATCGCATTCCAGTTTTGATTGAACTGCGCTCTATCAAAGAGGGCAACTCATTCAATCTATTGAATCTGATCCATCAAGAATTTGGATTGGCCCAACAGGAGCAAACACAGCAAATTCTCAATCACGGAAAAGCCTTCATCTTACTGGATGGATTGGATGAAGTCGCCAGCCAGTTGAGGCAGTCTGTCCGAGACCAAATCTACGAATTTGCCAAAGAGTATCGCAAAAACCGCTTTGTTCTCACCTGTCGCACTCAAACGATTGAATACATTGCTGATCACTTCGAGCCGATTGAAGTGGCAAATTTTGATGCTGAACAAGTTGAAACCTTTGCTCGCAACTGGTTTTCATCTATCTCTGAAACATCCGGTGAGGCAGAGGGGTGGACAAGTAGGTTCGTCGGAAAACTGGAGGAAAATCAGCAGATTCGTGAGCTAGCTGTAACCCCCATCCTACTGACTCTGACCTGTCTACTATTCACCGCAGAACAGGACTTACCGACGAAGCGGTCAGAGTTGTATGAAAAAGGGATCGATCTGCTTTTGAAGCAGTGGGATAAATTTCGAGAAATTCCCAGAGATTACCAGCAGCTATCAGTCTCAGACAAGCAAAAACTTCTGAGCGCTCTGGCATTCCGTAAGTTTTATCAGCCCGATAACTTTATTCTGTTTAAGCAGGACGAAATTCAGGGATATATCGCTGAGCATTTAGGAATTGATGCTGAGGGAAGTGAAGCGATTCTCAAGGTAATTGAAGCACATCATGGATTACTGACTGAACGGGCGCAAGGCATTTGGTCATTTTCTCACCTAACCTTTCAAGAGTATTTCACAGCACACAAGATTGTGGCGAGTTGTAATCCTAATTCGGCTGATGATCTGACGCTGCAAGTTTTGGTCAGTCAGATAACAGAGAAGCGCTGGCGAGAAGTATTTTTGCTGACGGTT
>NZ_DATNPA010000180.1:0-4067 GCF_036703385.1 Allocoleopsis sp.
ATGGGCGGCATGGGCGGCATGGGTGGCATGGGCATGATGTAGTCCACCGCCATTTAGGTAAGAACCCTTGAGAGCAGCTTATCTCTTTAGATAGGCTGTTTTTTTGTTGCGATCGCTGATTCTGGCAGTAATACTAGATTAAACAATTGCAGGTTTAGAGGCTGATTAACCGACAATAAGACTTACAAGAAGCCAAAAAAGAATATACACAGGCTGATCTTGATAATCTCTTTCGCTACCGAAAATTTAGAGAAGGATTTCTTTCTGAGTTTGTTAGGGATTTTTTCAGCTACTTTAATCCTGAACGCGGTACTTCTATTAGAAGACTTATTGCTGAGCAACTCCATGATTTTATAAAAAATCATCCTGAACAAACTGAACTACATATAGTATCTTTATAGATAATGTTCTTACAGAGTTAAAGTTTAAGGATGATAGCGGAATACTTCGTTTTTGTAATAATCCTTTAAAAATTCATCATGTTTATATTTTTAATAATGAAAATAGCTGTGAATTTGTAGGATATGTTGGATGGATTTATGTAGAAAGGCTTAAGGAAGAAATCGAAAATATTAAAAAAAATTTTTGCGAAAACTAATTTGAAAAGATTAAGTAAATAATTAATATGAGGTAGATGCACATGAGAGAAAGAAATATCCATGATTTAGAGTTAGTCGTACCATCCCAAGCAGAAGACGAAGAAGAAGATTTATTTGATTACTTCTACGATAAGCCCGGTACTTTGCCGGGAACCCTGATCATCGAAGAAGACGCCACCCCGTCCAAGATTGTTTTAATTGACTACAACGAATCCAACGCTACCCGTCTTCAAGTCGCTAATCCTGAAGACTGTGCCCGCTACTTAGATACTGAGTCCGTTTCCTGGGTAGATGTTCAGGGTTTGGGGAGCGAAGATATCCTTAAGCGGCTGGGGAAAGTATTTGATTTGCATCCCCTTGTGCTGGAAGATGTGGTTAATGTACCGCAGCGCCCAAAGGTGGAGGATTACGATGACCAGTTAGTGATCATTGCCCAGATGGTGATGCTCAAAGAGAAGGGAGATGGTTTCTGGATTGAGCAAGTCAGTTTCGTGTTAGGCAAACATTACTTACTGACAGTACAGGAGGAACCCCAGCGAGATTGCTTTGGCCCCGTGCGCGATCGCATTCGTAACAACAAAGGCATCGTTCGCAAAGCCGGACCCGATTATTTAGCTTATGCGCTTTTAGATGCCGTGATCGATGGCTTTTTCCCAGTCCTGGAAGACTATGGTGAGCGAATCGAGGCGTTGGAGAATGAGGTGATGCTCAACCCAACACGCCACACTCTGGAAAAAATCTACCAAGTCAGGCGCGAATTGCTGGCATTGCGCCGATCAATATGGCCTCAGCGAGATGCGATTAACACCTTGATTCGCGCCGGTAGTAACCTGATGCGTCCC
Source organism: Allocoleopsis sp. (assembly GCF_036703385.1). Classification (NCBI taxonomy): domain Bacteria; kingdom Bacillati; phylum Cyanobacteriota; class Cyanophyceae; order Coleofasciculales; family Coleofasciculaceae; genus Allocoleopsis; species Allocoleopsis sp. The sequence goes on from NZ_DATNPA010000180.1 coordinate 1,442, forward strand.
GATGTCTCGATTTATCTACGAGACTGTTACGATCACGCCGTTCAAGTCATGGATATGGTAGAAACTTATCGGGAACTCGCTTCGGGTCTAATGGATGTTTATCTATCCTCCGTCAGCAACAAGATGAACGAGATTATGAAGTTCTTGACTGTAATGTCATCGATTTTTATCCCACTAACTTTCATTGCAGGAATATATGGAATGAATTTTAATACCGAAAAATCTCCCTTAAATATGCCAGAACTGAACTGGTACTGGGGGTATCCCCTTTGTTTAGCTACGATGGCTGCGATCGCGGCGGCTCTATGCCTCTTTTTTTGGCGTCGGGGTTGGTTTCAGAACTTTTACACTATTAAGAATGATTAAATTAATAAAATTTCGCTCCCAATCAGTATATTAATGACTCCTTATCAGGATGTGTCTGATTGATTTATTCCTTTAGTTGTACTAAATTCTACTGCTTGATTGTAAATTATTGAAGGGGTTTGTTAGCGATGGACAATCGCAATTTATTGGTTTTTACAGTTTATCTAATCATTGTTACTTACGTATTTTATAAAGCTTATCAATCTTTAGAAACTCAAATCACAATAGACTTAGACACTGTATCTCTCAATGAAGAACTTGTAGCCAATGACTTGAAAGACATAGTAGACATTGACTTTAAAAAGCTAAAACCCAGTTATCAACTCGATGAAGTAAAAACTCTGAAAATCGGTATTAAAAATAAATCACCTGAGGAATCTGCCATTACTATTCGAGTCAACTGGGATGAAAGTTCTATCACAAATTATGAAGGAAATGTTAGTCGATTAATTCGGCTAACTAAAGGACTAGCAGAGGTACCTCAAAAGCAAGTTCCTAGTATCATTGTCGCCAATCAAAAGGTTGAAGAAGAATTGAGTGATGACAAAGACCTCGGCGGAAACTTGTTTAAAGTTCAAAAACTGAAAAAAGCGGCTCAAAAAGCTGATCCATTTATCCTAAGATTATCGTTTAAGGTATCTCAACCGGGGGCGGCGGATCGGACTTGTTTCATAAATTGTAAGTTGCTTCCTAAAAAACTACGCTGGACAAAAGCCTTGGTCATTGCCTTGACACCGCCACCCAAAAAGAAAGCTTAACTCGTGGCAATGGATAAAACAGAAAAACAAAAAATGTTGGCTGGTGAACTCTACCGAGGTTCCGATCACGAACTGGTAGCAGAACGCCAGAATGCACGTCGCCTGACTCGCCTCTACAACTCTACGACAGAGCAAGAAACCCAGAGGCGCGTTGAAATTCTGCGAGAGTTGTTTGGCACCGTAGGCTCATCGATAGAAATAGAGCCGCCCTTCTATTGCGACTACGGGTATAACATTCATGCAGGCGATGGTTTTTATATGAACTTTGGCTGTGTGATTTTGGACTGCTGTCCAGTTCACATTGGAAACAATGTATTGTGCGCTCCTTGTGTTCAGATTTACACCGCGACTCACCCAACTGACCCCGAAGTTCGTTTGTCCGGTCTAGAATTTGCGGCTCCAGTTCGCATTGGTAATAATGTTTGGATTGGGGGTGGAGCCATTATTTGTCCGGGAGTTACGATTGGAGACCACAGCACGATCGCAGCTGGGAGTGTGGTGGTGAAAGACATTCCTGCAAGAGTTGTAGCGGGGGGAAATCCCTGTCGGATTATCAAACACTTAGAATGAGCGGTTTTGAACTAATTCTAATAACGTCACTTCCCACACCAGTCGCGGTTGAGCATAGCCTAAAAGGTATTTTCGAGCTTGTTCTAGGTGTTGGATAATGGCAGGTTGATGTTGAGACTGCCAGTAACAATGTTGTAGATAATCCACCAACCATAGCTGAGTTTCTGTATCTAGAGTTTTGTCGATTGTCTTGGCGAGTTCCAGAGCATGGCGGGTTGATTTGGGTCGTACTTGGACTTCCTGAAGCAATTCTTGGGGGATGGATTGAAGTTGAGCAAAGGATGCGATCGCACCTCCGGGACTCCCTTGAGCGATCGCCAAAATCGATGGCTCTTGGAGAATCGCCTCATGTCCTGTCCGCCGCAGTACTTCTTCCATATCGGATTGCGCCAGTCGATAAAACGGAATCCTCTGGCAGCGCGAAACTAGCGTCGGCAACAATGACTCCGTGCTGGGGGCAATCAAAATTAACGTTCCTTGTCCCGGTTCTTCCAGCGTCTTGAGTAAGCCATTGGCAGCGGCCTCTGCCATTGTTTCTGCCTGATTTAGCACTACGACCTTTCGCGATGCCTCAAGAGCCGAACGACTGAAAAACTGGGCAATTTCCCGAATTTGTTCCAAACGAATTTGAGGCGGTGCCTTTCGTTGCAGACCTTTTTCTGCGGCTTCCTTCGCCGACAAGCGAATACCGTTGTGGAGATAAGTTGGCTCCACCCACAGAACATCAGGATGGTTGCCTTGATCCAAGCGTCTTTGTACCAATGGCTGCTTTTCGGGAGGGATATCTTGACAAAAGAGTATTTTTATGAATTCTTTTGCTGCCAGACTACGCCCAACGCCAGGAGAACCCGCAAAAAGATAGGCAGGGGCAATGCGCTTAGTAGCGATCGCTCCCCGCAACAATGCGATCGCTTGCTCTTGGCTTAAGAGAG
>NZ_DATNPA010000181.1:0-12478 GCF_036703385.1 Allocoleopsis sp.
ATCCATATCAGGTGATAGGTGTAACTCACTACCTTTGGGTTCTGCGGCAAAGATGTCAAACAGGTGAACATCTGGAGATGCAAACTCTGCAAGAGGTTGCGTTGCCACATAGGAGTCCTGAGCTGTCCATTGAATATAGCTTGTAACCCGCAGCCCATCACGGCTACGAAACACAGTACCAGAGACAAATCCTGGTTGCTGCTTCAGGGTAGACTCAATCGTTTGAATCACCTGTTCCACTAGACGCGCCTGATTTTCAGGCTCCAGCGGATAAACTGCAAACTCAGCCAGCAATCCGTTATTTTGACTAACAATCGGCATTGGAACCTCCAAAGTCCAGTTAGCCATCTTATAACACTAACGCAATCTCGAATTCTCAGATTTTATTGTCCGCGTCCTGGCTGGCAATCTGCAAAACCCAATGCCTCTGTGTTGAGGAAATTAGCGATCGCTATCTCAATGACTGCCTCGACTGGGTATTCAATCTGTGAATTATCTAGATCTTCATCTGTTAAGCCAAAACAGAAAATGGAAACGGCAGCAACTCACTACGATGTCATCATTATTGGTATGGGAGCGGGGGGAGGCGCACTAGGGAGCCGCCTCGCACCTACAGAGAAGAAGATTTTGGTTTTAGAACGACGCGACTTTTTACCTACCCCAGAGCATGTTGGTCAACTCTAGTATCCTTCCCGGAAATTACCTCAACTGTACGGAATCCGAGCACCGCCAACAGATTATTTTCGGGGAGCTTGACAGGAGCAGGTTGCTCGCCGTGACCTGGAGCGGGAAGGGGATAGGCAGTCGTCGTAGCGGTGTGGAAGCGAATATTGCCTTCGCTATGTTCAATCACTTGATGGATGTGCCCTGTTAACACTGTGACCGATGTAAACCGAGATAACAGGGAAAGCAACTGAGCAGAATCGGCAGTTGCCCATCCCCATTTGGGATAAAGGTCATATAGGGGAATATGGCTGAAAACAACTAGAGGTGTATCCTGTTTTTGGGCTGCCAAATCTTTGGAGAGCAAGTCCAATTGTGCCTGACCTAGTTTGCCCGTCCCGGTTGCCCCAAAGTCCAGCACATTGGTCAAGGAGACAAAGTGTATTCCCGCCTGATCCCAAACTTGTAAGCCTTCTTTAGCATCCTTTCGGTTAAAGGCTTCCTCGTAGGCCTTGCCGCGATCGCCAATTGTATCGTGTTCTCCTGGTAGGGTAAACAACGGGACTTTCAATTGGGAAAGCAGTTGTTTGGCCTGATCAAATTCTGCTGGTTTAGATAAATGGGAGATGTCGCCGGTGTGAATGACAAAGGCAGGCGGGGTAGATAAGGCATTGATGGCATCGATCGCTTTCTGAAGCGTATCAGTAACGTGTTCGTTTGCAGGTTTGTTGAAACCGATGTGCGTATCGCTAATTTGAACGAAGGAAAACGGTGAAGCCGTGGACGATTTTTGAGCCTTTCGTTCTCCTACCTGACAAGCAGTGAATAAGCCATTTGCACCAACAGCCCACACAAGGCCGAGTCCTGTCCAACCCACATGTTCAATAAATTTTCTGCGTTGCATTGGTATTCCTCTGGTTAGTTTTTCTCTTGTGTTACCGTCAGCGTCCCTTTCATAAAGGGATGAACTGAGCAAATATAGGGATAGGTTCCGGGTTTCGTGGCGGTGTAGTTCCAGGTTTGATTGGTATCCAGTGCTTTGGAGTTGAAAGAACCATCCGTTGATGTAGCCGTATGGGGTTCTTCATCGACATTGATAAATTGAACGGTTTTACCAACAGCGATCGCCAAATTCGCTGGCTCAAATTTGAAGTTACGAATTTTGACGGTAGCATCGGCAGGTTGTTGGCTAGTTTGGGGTTGCTCCTTGGGTCGATCTTTCATCACCATAGGTTGGCTAGTCGTTGCCTTATGGTTCGGACTACAGGATGACAACGACAACAGAATGACCAAGAAAGCACTGGCGATCGCTATGAAAAAATAAGAAATGTATTTCATCAGCGTTCTCCTATCCGCTTTGGTTGATGGCGTTTAGCGAACAGTCTGGTCATGCTCAGTCCGGTAACCACTAAGCCAATCAGACCTAGCCCATTAAAAACGGGCAAAATGGCATCGAGTTTGAAAATTTGGAAGGTGTGAACAGTGATTAAAAATGCAGCAAGCTCTTCTTGATGCAACCATGTGTTAGCGATGGCAACGCTAATGCCAGTCACAGCAGTAAAGAGTAACGGCAAACAAAAGAGTGTGGCAATTAGCCGATGGTACTTGCGAAATATATTTTTCATCGTTTGAGTATTCTTGTCAGGGTGTTACTGGAAGACATCAACCTTTGGTTGGTAGAGGTAAAGCATTGGGTAATCAAGTGCTAGAAAGGATGCTCCCGATGAATTCCCGAATGCTTTCCCATGCGAGTTGCATCGTGGCGTTGTTTCACACCTGGGTCACGATCAATTCAGCAACGCCAGTTTTTTAGTCTGCTGTAAATCCTTGCAGTTGCTCTCCAAGGTTATGGCGATAGCCTCGATCGCTTAGCGTTTGCTCAGGTAGTCGATTCGCTTTGACAGCCGCTTGAATAATGTCTTGAGCCGTGATTTTTCCAAATGCGATCGCATCAATCAATGCACTATTGCTGGGAATGCCTTGGTCTTTTAAGAAGCCTTGATACGCCAGGTAAGCCAAATTAAAAGGCTTGAGCTGGTTTGCAGAGGGCTGATTTGCCGCGTAGGGATTGAGGCTGGTTGGTACTGCCTCGGTGGTTTGGGCCTGCGCGGCAGTCGGCAAAATGGCGGCAGAGAGAAGCAGTGTTGTTAACAGCGTAGAAATATCAAGTCGCATAGAATTACCTCTGGAATTGGTTATTTGGCTACAGCGGTTTTACTGACCTTCAATGCTTGGATGCAGCATAAACGTGCAGGCAGAGCGGTCTAACTCAGGCTGCTGAAGGTGCAGAATATTGTGTGATTAAAAAAGCTAAAGCTGTAGGAGCGAATAAGTTAGCGGTTAGCGCGATGACAGAGATTTATTGCAACTCATCTCTAAACAGGAGACTAATCGGGTTATTTATTCGTCTCTATCCTTAAAACGACTCAGCCTCCATTTTGGATTTAAAGTCTTTTCAGTATGAGATCGCGCTGCGTGCCAAAACTTTCTCTGCCAAGCGATTCGCTATACTGAGGTCAAGACTTTTCTGGGTGGAGCTAGATTGTCGATGACTAGCCTTTTGGTCAAATCCGAACAGATGCCGTTGGCGATCAATCTTTCTTCGCTGACTACAATGTCGAAGATGAGCGATCGGCAGTTCTATGATTTTTGCCGAACGAATCCCGACTTGCGAATTGAGCGGAATGCCAATGGAGAAATCATCGTTATGCCCCCAGCCTTTGCTGATACTGGAAACCGCAACGGTAGAGTCTTTGGGCAGCTTTTTGTCTGGTCTGAAGCGGACGCGACCGGAGAAGCCTTTGATTCCAGTTCAGGCTTTACCTTACCCAATGGTGCAACTCGATCGCCGGATGCCGCCTGGATTCTATCGGAGCGTTGGAATGCTTTAACCCCGGAGCAGCAGGCATCCTTTGCACCGATTGTTCCTGATTTTGTTGTGGAATTACGGTCTAGCAGCGATACGTTGGTAAGCCTGAAGGAAAAGATGGAGGAATATATTGCCAATGGGGTGCGGTTAGGGTTGTTAATTGATCGCAAGAATCGTCAAGTTTATGTTTATCGACCTAATCGAGAACCAGAGATTTTGGACAATCCTGAGTCTGTCAGTTGCGAACCTGAGATGCCAATGTTTGCGCTGAAGATGGCAAAGATTTGGTAATGATCGGTTCAAAATCTGCGTTGACAATTTCAGTAATCGTACAGTTCTCCAAGTTTGTTCACTTTTCAACGGGATACCAAACATCTTAATTGGCGCGATCACAGTTAAACCTGCGATCACGCCAAGCTCCAGGAGGCACACCTACATACTGCTTCAAGGCTTGATTAACAGCAAAATGCAGGAGCGGCAGGTAACCTTGGCAACTTTCCGTCCATCAGCTGCCGTGAAGTGTTAGTCCTCGCGCTTATGACGACTGACTTTCAGCTTTTTTAATCAACCTTAAACAAGCGTGTATCGTTGCTAGATAGTAATAGAACATCCAACTATACCAAATGGCTTTGTCATAGTCTTGTTTTTGCTGATCGTTATGGTGTCGTATACCAAACTGATTAGCAATAACAAATAAATCTCTCTCATCCTTCTTCGATATTACTGACTTAACTTGAGGACGTAGGAATTCAAGAACGTCAGCCAAATCTCGAATTGAATCACGTCTTTCATCTAGAGACGAACGATAACGCCTAAATTTGAGAATTGCGGCTTGAACACGCTGCTCAACGTTATCAGGATCATGTGTAGGTAAGCTTGCAGCAAATAAATTTTCTAGCCCCTTCTCTGGAGATTCTAAAATTTCTCCATTATCAGAAAGTTCATATCCCTCCTTGTAATCATATAAGATTTGATTAACGCCATCTCTAAATTCTTGCTGACCTGTTTTTTTGTCGAAAGTGTCGTAGTGATAGCCACAAGCATTATGGCTATGGAAATATCCATCAATTGGTTTAGAAACATGATCATAGAGGAACTCGATAACGTCGAATAAATCGTCTTCTGAGTAACTCTTGCATTTTTCCTGAATTGGCCACAAGTCAGGCTTTCTGATAACACTAAACATTTGGGCTTCAATGTCATAACCTAACTTACCTGAAACATCTCCAGCATCTACGCAGTAATAACCAAAATTTTCTTGAAAATAGTCCTTATTCAAAAACTCAAGATAGAAATCGCTAAATAGTCGAAGCAGCATAGGTAAATCATAACGACTCGCGTCAGGATTTTTACCAGTACGAATAGAATAGTATCTTCGGTTGCCCATAAATTTCTTAAGGAACTTGCTGGATACCCAAACGCTCTCGGCTCTCAGACATTAACCCGGAACCAGAAAAATTAAGGATAGTATAACCTCGTTGCTTTCTTAGTAACCCAAGTTGGGGCCATCTAAGACCAGCGTATCAGTTCCCTAAAACTTTACGCATACTTCATCATCCTATTTGTCAGGACAATTGCTACCAGAAGCGGTTGATGCTCATGCTCATAAGTGCGATCGCGCTTCATACCTCCATTAGCATTGCCTCTCGTAAGCCGCCGGAAATTGCACTGGTGCATTTAGGAGCCTTTGTCGATAGGTTTGGAATGAGGAATCTTTAAGTGAGTATGGTCGCGAGAGGACGGGCGTAATGACTCCCCCAAAAACTTCTACGCTCATCCAATTAGCTTCACCAATCGTTTTAGAAATGAGCGTAAGTTTGCTTTATTCTCAAAAGAAGTTGTGAAATCAGAATTGACCCTCACGTTGCAAGACGCATTGGGCATTTTTGCAGAGAAGTTAGCCTTGGTCTATTCACCTAAATCTATGGATCTAAGTTCTCCCGATCGCCATTCATCAGAACCGTCATCTTCCAGCGATGCCGCACTCTTGGATGGCCTGGAGGCAAAGCGACCAGCAGCGTTAGGGTGTCTCTACGATCGCTACGGCAGTGTGGTGTATGGAGTGGCACTGAAAGTGTTGCAGAGCCAGCCGGAAGCCGAAGACCTAACCCAGGAAATTTTTCTGTCGTTATGGCAGCGCCCGATTGACCGGGCTAAACACGGTCATTTGATGCGTTACCTGATTGCCATGACTCGATCGCGGGCGATCGACAAACTGCGATCGCGCAGTCGCACCCTTAATTTGGTGCAACGTTGGGGGCAGAACGTCACCGCTGCACCCCCCGCGCCTACTCCAGTTGAGCAAGCTGTTGTCAATGAGCGATCGCAGCAAGTCCGGCAGGCTTTGACCCAACTTTCCGATCAGCAACGACAGGTAATCGAGCTGGCGTATGATGCCGGACTGAGCCAATCAGAAATTGCCCAACAATTGCATAAACCCTTGGGCAGCGTGAAAAGCTGGACTCGCCAGGGACTGCTGAAACTGAAGCAACTTTTACAAGACTCTATTGACTAAGGTTATGACTGAACCCCTTACTCCTGAAGCAATCGAAACCTTGGTAGCAGGCTACGTCGTAGGCGACCTTGATCGCGCCGAAGTAGAAGTCTTCGAGCAACTGTTGGCAGAAAATCCAGCATTAGTGGCACAAGTGAAGCAGCTTCAGGCAACCTTAGACCAGGTCGTTTACGGCTTAAACAGCGTTGAACCGCCTCCCCATCTCCAATCTGCCATTCTGGCTGCCGCTACCACGACTGTCCACCCCTCCCAGCGCAAGCCGTCTCGGTTTCCTTGGTCTATCGTCATGGGCAGTGTGGCAGCACTCCTGATTGTGTACTTGGGAGTAGATAACTATCGCTTGCGACAGGATTACCGCATGGCTCAAGACATCAATACCCTACTGCAACAGTCCCAGACACAACTTTTCTCTCTCAAGGCTGTAAATGCGTCGGATACCGCTACGGGTAGCTTTGTTGTGAATCTAGGACAGCGGCAGGGGATTCTAGCCGTGCAAAATCTGGTGCCTCCACCCCCAGGTAAAGTTTATCGACTTTGGGCGATCGCTGATGGCGAAAAAATTCCCTGTGGTACTGTGAAAATTAATCCCCAAGGAAAGGTGTTAGATAAATTCTGGATGCCTGCTGACTTTTATGACACGGGTATCTCTAGATTATTCGTGACGCTGGAATCGTCTGAAATTAGTCGTTATCCCCTCGGCTCTATTGTGATGCAGAGTACCCCATCTACATAGATAATCAGACAATAGTAGAGGAGCGCAAACTAATTAGAGAAAGCCAAAACAGAAAAATGAAATCAGCATGAAATTGAGCTTCACCTAAATGCTCAAGTTACCGTTCCTTCATCAGTTAGAGGATATTATCCTGCAAGTTTCCTACAGTGATTGAGTGCAAGCCCTCCACAAGGATAATGAACATTGGAAACAATGGTAATGGAAACGGCAGCAACTCACTACGATGTCATCATTATTGGTACGGGAGCGGGTGGAGGCACATTAGCTCACCGCCTCGCCCCTACAGGTAAAAAGATTCTGGTGCTAGAGAGAGGCGACTTTTTACCCAGAGAGAAAGCTAACTGGAGTGCGTTGGAGGTCTATCAGAAAGAACGCTACCACACAGATGAGCATTGGTACGACGATCGAGGCAAGGAGTTTCGTCCCCAAACGGGTTACTGGGTTGGCGGCAATACCAAAGTTTATGGTGCAGCCCTACTTCGATTACGGGAGCGGGATTTTGAGAAGGTAATTCATAAGGGAGGAATTTCTCCAGAATGGCCCCTCAAATACTCAGACTTTGAGCCGTACTACACGCAAGCGGAAGCACTCTATGACGTTCATGGAGAGCGGGGAACTGACCCAACGGAACCGCCATGCAATAAGCCGTATCCCTATCCTCCGGTTAGCCATGAACCGGATATGCAGGCGATCGCAAATGACATCCGGGAACTAGGCTATTATCCCTTTCATTTGCCTTTGGGGTTAAAGCTCAATGAAGGAGATCGCACAAAAAGTCCCTGCATTCGCTGCGATACGTTTGATGGTTATCCCTGCCTAGTCGGCGCTAAAGCCGATTCAGACCACAACGCCATTCGTCCCACCCGCGAATCTTACTCCAATTTCACACTGATAACCAACGCCAAAGTCTTGCGGCTGCATACCAGCCAGTCAGGGCGAGAGGTTACGAAAGTAGAAACTGAAATTGCGGGAGAGCGGCATTGGTTTACAAGCGATATTGTGGTTGTTGCCTGTGGCTCCATCAATTCGGCTATCTTGCTATTACGCTCTGCTAACGACAAGCATCCCAATGGGTTGGCAAATAGTTCTGACCAAGTGGGGCGGCATTTCATGAAACATATGGCAACCGCTCTAGTTTCAATGCATTTAGAGGTGAATCAAGCCAACTTTCAAAAAACAATTGCCGTCAATGACTTTTACTGGGGAGAGCCTGATTTTCCTTATCCGATGGGTATGGTGCAAAACACGGGCAACGTGCTGGCTGATATGCTTCCGGCAGAGGCTCCTCCTCTTATGGCTCCGTTTGTGAAACTGATTCCTCATTATGAGCGACATTTGATTGCCGAGCGATCGGTCGGCTGGTGGTTGCAGACAGAGGACTTACCCGACCCCAATAATCGGGTACGTGTGGTGGGTGACAAGATTCACCTTGATTACACACCGAACAATACAGAAGCAAGCGATCGCCTAATCCACCGTTGGACATCTGTACTGAAATCCCTCAATCGCTCTGCTCAACACGTCATTCCCTTCAGTATGTATCCCCGCGCTCACATGCCCGTACAGGCAGTTGCCCATCAATGCGGCACCTGTAGATTTGGCACGAACCCCAAAACCTCAGTCCTTGACCTCAATTGCCGTACCCATGATGTTGGTAATCTCTATGTTGTGGATGGTAGTTTCTTTCCGTCCAATTCAGGTGTTAACCCCACGCTGACGATTATGGCGAATGCTCTGCGTGTTGGCGAACACCTAGCTGAACGGTTGAAGTAGCGACGGAGCTAAGCCGTTTTTTGTGCTGAGACAACTGAACCATGAAGCAAGAACGTTTCCTCGAATCACTCGTTAACCTGTTACTGCCTCTAGGACTGATTTTTGGACTGGTGCTTCTGTTGAGCCTCAATGTTGGAGGAGAAGCATCTAGAGAAATTGCAGCGAGTCCTTTGGAATCTTGGCTCAAGGTAATCGTAGGTTATTTGGCAGCAGCAGCAGAAATTGCGGCAGCGGCTGTCATTGGACTGGGTGTGATTCGGGGAATTTGGGATTACCTGCGGCAACTCTTTTCGCGTTCCAAAAGACATGTAGATGCAACGGAAGGGATTCGTCTGAAACTAGGACGAATACTGGCATTAGGGCTGGAATTTACCGTAGCCAGCGATATCCTCCGCACGGCAGTTGCACCCACCCGTCAGGACATTTTGAATTTAGGGGCGATCGTACTTTTGCGAACGCTGTTGAACTATTTCTTAGAGCGTGAAATCAGACAGGGAGAGCAACATCGCTCATCCGAAAAGAGTGTGATGACAAACGAAGAATGAGTCAAAATCGTTCCAGCTTAAAACCCATCGAAGGCGCAAATCGCTCCCTCAGACGTAGGTTAACTCTCAAGGGTGAACTGGCACTAGCAACAGCACCCACGGCAATTGTATTAGGCGTATTCGCGCTGGTTGAAGTGCTGAGTCGGCAACGCTTGTTATTTGCCTCCCTTGCCTCTAGTGCGTTTCTTATTTACCTCGATCCGCAGCATGGTACGAACACGATGCGAACGCTGACTATTGCTCAAATCATGGCAGCAATTATCGGCTGGATTACCTACATGATTTTTGGTTCTGGATATCTCTCCGGTGGCATTGCGATGGTGGTGACAATCGTCCTGATGATTATACTGGATGTTGTCCATCCCCCTGCTGTCTCTACTTCCCTAAGTTTTGCTTTGAGGGCAGGTAACGAAAATAACCTAGTTTTGTTTGGTTTAGCTGTCGGTATTACTGCCCTGTTAGTTGCACTGGAGCGCTTTACCCTGTGGGTGTTAGCTCGCCACAGCACATCCTAGCCTCGCTGCCCTTGTGCAAGCCTAACTCATGAGTTCTAAATCTAAGGTTCCAAGTTTTAAGGAGATGACGACGATGAATGACAACCAGCAATCTGAACCTCAAAACAAACCTGTCAATGCTCAAGATGAGAACCCTAATAGCCATCCCATTGCTACAGGGCTTGGTGCAGTTGGGGGCGGTGCGGCAGGTGCGGCAGTTGGGAATTCCGTGGGTGGCAAGCTGGGTGCTGCTATTGGTGGTGTAGCGGGAGCGATCGCAGGCAGTATTGTAGGGAATACTATAGCTGAGGTTGCTCAAGAAGCGATCGAAGAAATTCAGCCAACCTTGGGCTTAGGAGCCGACACGAAACCCGTTGAATTGCCCAGTCATTATTCCTGGGAAGAACTACAAACGCTATCCAAACCTCAAAATGAGGATAATCGCGCACGTCAGGTAAGTCAGCCAGCGCCGAGAGCGATTTTTTCTGGGGACATGGAGCAGATGACACGGTAAGGGACTTGCGGGGAAATAGAATACCAGTCACTGTAGAGGAGAGCAGACAAAAAAAGGCAAGGCTCCTGGTCTAATCACACTTAACTCGAATTAAGATGATACTAGCCGAAACCGTGAAAGCTCCGTTCAAAGATGCCAGCGAAAAACTTACGGGATACCGTAAACGAGACTTCATGGCCAAGGTCACCGAAGATTACTTCGATGGGTCAGCGCGCAAAGCGGAAACCGTCATGGGCTGGAATCGCCAGAGTGTACAACTGGGGTTAAATGAACGGCGAACAGGGTTCATCTGTGTGGATAACTATCAAGCAAGAGGGCGACACAAAAGTGAACAAGTGCTGCCTACCTTAGAAGCAGATATCCGCTCCCTGGTGGACGGTCAAGCCCAAGCCGACCCGAAAATGCAGTCTACCTTTTATATATGATATGCGCGTATCAGTGCCAGAGCAGTGCGAGAGGCATTGGTGAGTGAAGCGGGCTACACAGAGAGCGAATTGCCGTCTCGCCAGACAACGGGCGAAATTCTCAATCGCTTAGGGTATCGCCTAAAAAAACACAAAAAACGAAACCCTTGAAAAAGATTGCTCAAATGCGACAACAGTCTGAGAGCGAGCTGTCCAAACTGGTAGCTAGGGTTTGCTGCAAACGCTGGAAACGCTTAGCTATCAATAGTTTGAGCGGCATTGAAAGTTGTTGAGTTCCCAGAAAATCTGGTAAAATCCCACAAAATCCTTGTACCAGGAGCAGGGAAAATGTACCGAAAAGCGTCCTCAAGCCCCACCCCGCCGGATAGCTTTGAACTGCCCTTTGAGGTAAAGTTATCACAAGACAATCGGTGGATAATCATGGCGAACCTGATACCCTGGGATGAATTTGAAGAGGATTACGCCAAAAACTTTGCCTGCGATATAGGGGCACCCGCCTTACCATTTCGGATGGCATTGGGTTCATTAATAATCAAAGAAAGATTAGGAATAAGCGATCGGGAAACAGTAGAACAAATAAAAGAAAACCCCTACTTACAATAATATTTTATAGGTCAAACATATTACAGCAACGAAGCGCCTTATGATGCCTCCCTATTGGTGAGATTTAGAGAAAGGATAAATGTGAATTTAGTCAATCAAATAAATCAAAGAATAGTAAAGAAGATTCAGGAAGAAGCAGAAGAGGAATCTAAAAAAAAAGCTCAGAGTCAGAAAGGCAAGAAACAAGAGAAGTCCCAAATAAAGGGAAATTAATACTGGATGCTACTTGTGCGCCAGGAGATATCAGCTATCCCAATGACTTGGGTCTATTAAATCAAGCCAGAATCAAAACCGAAAAGATAATAGACACCCTGTATGAACCGCTGAAAGGTCAACTAGAGAAAAAGCCAAAAACTTATAGAAACCTGGCTCGGAAAAATTACTTGCAAGTTGCCAAAAAACGGAGACCGTCAAGGAAACAAAGAAAAAAGGCAATTAGGAAACAACTGCAATATATCAAAAGAAACTTAGCTCACATAGACCAGCTAACCCAAGCAGGCAGTGGCTTAGAGGCTTTAAGCTCCACTCAATACAAAAGCTTACTGGTGGTTGCGGAAGTCTATCGTCAACAGCAATGGATGTCTGACAATAAAACCCAGAGAGTTGAGGACAGAATAGTCAGTTTAAGTCAACCGCATATCCGTCCAATAGTGAGGGGAAAAGCCGGAACGCCGGTGGAATTTGGAGCCAAGCTCTCGGTAAGTTTAAGAGATGGATATGTATTTTTAGACCGTATAGACTGGGATAACTTTAATGAATCGGGAGATTTCAAAGCTCAAGTGGAAGCCTTTAAAGAAGCGACAGGAGCGTATCCCGAATCAGTACACGTTGACCGAATTTATCGAACCCGCTCCAATCGAGCCTTCTGTAAAGAAAAAGGGATTAGAATCAGTGGACCTCCTTTGGGAAGACCCCCAGCCCATGTCAGCGACGAAAAGAAGAAGCAAGCAAAAGATGACGAGAGAATTCGTAATGCTATTGAAGGAAAATTTGGAGTCTCTAAACGCAGATTTAGCTTGAATCGAGTTATGGCTAAACTCCCTCATACGTCCCAAACAGCGATTGCTATTACTTTTTTCGTCATAAATCTTTCCACCCTGCTACGGCAGGTTTTTTGCCTTTTTTTGTGTTCCCAACTCTCATTACATCTTTTTCGCACTCAATTATTAACTCCGATTATGATTGGGAAAATTATCAACAACAAAAGCTCATCATTTATTCAGGCTTAAATAACTAATTAATCCATCAGTTGTTTTTCTCTGACTTATTCAGCAAGCCCTATCTAAGACTTGCGCCTGTGTTGTTCTACTCTGTGATTCCTATCAGCTACCCACGATCGCAGAA
>NZ_DATNPA010000182.1:0-34458 GCF_036703385.1 Allocoleopsis sp.
GCATCTGGTCATCCAGACAAAAATAGTCACGATACTGAGGAATCTGGGGATGGTTAAGCTGCTTGAGAACTTGAGCTTCTCGCTCAAACAACCTCACATTGTCCCACTGCACTTGGTCGCTAAAGGTAAGCAGTTTGACGACGACTCTCTCTTGGACGCGAATATCTTGTGCTAGCCAGGTTTGACAACTGGCATTGTGTCCTAACTGTTGTCTAAGCTGATAGCGATTTTGTAGAATCTGTTCGATTTGCACCATATCGTCGCTACTGTTGGGAGTCTGGATAGGCTTTTACTCAAGCTATTAAGCACTTTCCCTCAATTGAGCAGACTGTTTCAGGACATTTCGTGCAAAATCTACAAAATGAACGGACAAAACAATATAACCGATAGGGATGAGTCTTGCTTTACTCGATAGGTTTGCCCAGTTCATAGGCCGCAGATTCTAGGCTGTCTGCGATCGCATAATTCCCTTGTTGATGGGCAAGGTTCGCCCAGATATCGAGAATTTCCCAGTCCTGAATCCCCTGACTTTTCCATTGTGCGATTGTCTCTCGAATGGCATCCTGTACTCACTCCCATTCATAGCGGCTTTTTGCCCATCGTCGAAGTTTCAGGTATGTGAGGCAATCTTGTTTTGAGAGTTCTCCAACTGATTGAACGTCGGAGTTTTGATAATAGGAAGCCCATCCCCTTATAACAGGGTTAAGGTTTTTTATGAGAACCGCCTGGGGCGATGACCTATGTTTTGTGATGAGCCTTCCGATTTCCTCTTGATGAGCCTTACTCGCCTTCTTCGTTGGGGTGATGAGTGTATTGAAACCTAATATCCTACCTTTGGTGTCTTTTGCACTTTGATATTTACCAGCAGGGTATTGCTGGATGTGATGACCTAGAAAGTCAAAACCAGCTTTACCATCCTCACTTAACTCTGGATGGAGCGTGTGAGTTAGCCTCGTCTTCTCAAGTTTCAATTCCAAGCCTATGTCTGATAACCAGTCCGAGATTATCTCTCGGCTGTGCGCCAATCGATAGCTTTCCATCCCTCAGTATTCTTTTGTGAATCTGAAGAGGATTAAAGTGCGAAGTTTCATGGTGTGTATCATAGTCGATGGATTATGATAAATCAACAGGTTTTAAAAAGAAGGTACAATGCGCTACTTGAAAAACTACGCAAACGAGTACCTCCTTTTTACCCGCTCTCATCCATCACTTGTACCCTACGGGTACAAGCGTGGGATTCTCGCAGGAATGGCTAAAAAAGGCTGGAGGATAACCTATAAGCTAATCGGCATAAAAAATTGCATAACTTGGAAGGGTAGGATGCCCATCCCACAAGAAAAAGGCTGCAATCTAACTCCCAATTAAATGCACAACAGCTTATGCTACTTTCTACGTCATACTTCATACTTTTTGGTGAGGAATCCTGACCGTAAATGTTGTCCCCACCCCTACTTCACTTTCCACCATTATTTCTCCCTGGTGGAGTTCTAGGCATTTTTTTACAACCGCTAATCCTAAACCTGTGCCTGTAATGTTGTCAACATTTTGACCGCGATAAAATGGCTCATAAATTTGCCGTTGATCGTCGGGGTGAATGCCTATGCCTTTATCTTTCACTAAAAAAACAGTTGATTCGGGTTCACAACTTAAAATGAGATAAATATCCCCTCCTTGAGGTGAGTATTTAATCGCATTTAATAGTAAATTACTTAGGATAGAATATAGTAATTTTTCATCCAAATTCACACGCACACATGAACCTTGACTGATAAACTTAAGAGTATGGTCTTTCTGGCTAAAGAAATTAATATCTTCAACTAAATTAAGACATAAAGACTGCACATCAAGGAGTTCTAGCTTATACTCTAGTTTTCCCGCTTCAGCTCTACTAAGAGTTAATATATCGGTTAAAAGCTGATTCATTAACTTAGCCGAAGACTGAATGCGATAAAGATTTTTTAGATGACTTTCCTCAACCAAGTTTTGGAGAATTTCCCCCAATAGCTGCGACGAAACTAAGATGACGCTTAAAGGGGTACGGAACTCATGAGATACCATTGAAAAGAACCGAGATTTTAGGTCACTCAATTCTTGCTCTTGAGCTAAGCTTTGTTGGAGGAATTCAAGTTTTTTTCGCTGTGACCATTGATGATAGAGTAGCAAATATACGCTAAAAATTACGGCGAAGCTTAAAACAGTTCCGATAAATTCTATCAGTATTCTGTAGTGCATACTGGCGCGGGATTGTTCAACACCAATCCTTAGCCACCGTTCTTCTTGAGCTTTGAATTCTGTCAGGATACTCTGAATCTCAGTTCGGAGCTTTATACTTTTTTCGGTAATTAAAGCTTGAGCCTGAACCGCTGATTTATCTCTTTGATAGAGTGCGGTCGATTGTCTAAACAAGGTTAATCTTTGAGTGACTATTGCATTTAATCTTGCCAATCGCTCTTGCTCAATGGCATTGTCACTCATTTGCTTTTGGAGTGCTTGAATCTCATAGCGCATCTTATCTACAGCAATTTGATGACGCTCTAATTCTTGCTGACTGCCTGAAATGATATATCCCCGCCGCCCCGATTCTGCAACGGTCATCGAGGCATAAAAACTAGTTAAAGTATTAAGAACTTCATAGGTATGCTGCACCCGATCAGAACTTTCAATTAGCTCTGTTGTGTTCTTGTAAGAGGTGACGCAGACCAGCCCCATGATTAGCAGGGTTAAGCTAAATCCCCCAGCAATCCATTTTCCTTCGAGAGACCACTTCATTGATTAGCAAAAGTCAAGGATAATACAGTTAACTTGCCTCTACTCTACCTTCCTCTACCTGAACCGAAGCATCCTGACGTGGCGTATTTTTGTAGTTGAATTATGCGTATTTTGGTGGTTGAAGACGATATCCAGTTGTCGGAAGTACTCACAGAAGCTCTAACCCGACGCCAATATGTGGTAGATAGTGCCAAAGATGGAGAGGTTGCCTGGAGTTGGGTTGAGTCAATGAAGTATGACTTGGTGGTACTGGATGTGACGCTGCCGAAGCTGGACGGCATTCGATTCTGTCAGAAGTTGCGGAGTTGTGAAGTCAGCAATCCCGCTCATCGCAACTCTACCTCACCTGTGCTGATGCTAACCGCCCGCGATACTGTTGCTGACAAGATTACAGGACTGGATGCTGGAGCCGATGATTATGTAGCCAAGCCCTTTGATTTGGAAGAGTTGATGGCTCGAGTTCGTGCGCTGTTGCGGCGGGGCAGTTCTTCAAGTACAGCGAGTCTATGCTGGGGGAGTTTGTGTCTGAAGCCCGGTACCTTCGAGGCGGCTTACGATAACAAGCTCCTGTCTTTGACCCCTAAGGAGTATGCCCTTTTGGAGTTGTTGGTTTCCAGCGGCAGGCGGGTGTTGAGCCGTGCGGGCATTATTGAACAAGTTTGGTCACTGGATAACTCCCCTGCTGAGGAAACGGTTACCTCTCATATCCGAGGGTTGCGGCACAAGCTTAAGGATTTAGGTGCTCCTGATGATTTCATTGAAACGGTTCATGGACTCGGCTATCGCCTGAAGTAACAGGTCTAGAATACCGAGGTAAGCACGGAAATCTGTTCTGCACGATTTCTGCATAAATTCTGCACGGTTATTTCATCTGCAAATAGTATCTTTTTGCGTAGGTAATAGGAAAAGCACTTACGCATGATCCGTGAGGCAAGCCCCCCTAATCCCTTGATTTGGGAGTTAAGGTTCTGTTCTCTCCAGGATTGGAGGACTAAGGGGGTGATTGCGTAAGTTACCTAAAAATACTTTTCCAGTTACTTTTTCAGTTCAGGGGGCAGTGAAGTCAAGGCAATAAGTTTTGATGGGTCAGAGATGGAGGCAAGCCTTGCGTGAAAGAGCTGTATCATGGGTGGCTCATTGAATTAATCCCAGAGCCAGCCGGCTATTCATTTCGCTGCTGGCTTCCAGGGGAGGAGAAGGCTTTATGCGATCGCAAAATTTATTCTACAAGGGAGCAAGCTCTCAGGCTAGCCAAAATACGAGCCGATTTAGAAGCGGCTTATTTAGCATTGTTCCGGTTCTTCAATGAAATGTATCAAAAGTCTCACCTCAGTCCCGAAGAACATTTATCTCTTGCCAGCTCAGTTTTAGAATTTGTGATTGCATCGAGTAAAAAATCTCAACGACCTCCAATCTAAGCAGAGATTATTCATACTTTATTTTGTCTTCTAGGCTATGAATAGATTCCTAAAAACTACCGCCGTTCAGGAAACCCAAACTTCATCAGAAGGCCAGCCAATTCTCTGTTTCTACAGAAATACAACAGATAAAATTCAAATTGCAAAAATTTCCAACTTCAAAAATTGCTACTTTGAACAAGTCGTTTTTCCGGCAGAAAAAATTCTTTTCAATGCTTTTTCAGAAGCTGAATTGGAAATTTATACAGGTGAGATGATTAGTGGCGTTTTAATCGAAAAAATACGCTGCTCTCGGCTCCAAGTAAATGGGTGATTGGACTACAGTAAGGCCTTAAAAAGGTAGCCAACTCCGTTTAGCAATCTCAAGAGGAGTGGTGATTAAGGGTGAGGAGAATTTATATCTAAATTCTCCTCCGCTCCCCCGCCGACCGTATTTTTACAAAAACGGGATGCTCCCCCTCAAACTCTCCGAATTACGAATTGGACAGAGTGAGGTCTGCCATCTGTGACCAGTTCTTAAAATTGCGCCTTACCCAATCCATGCCAACTTCATTATTAATCTTAATTTTTTGAGGTGTGTTTGGGTAAATCTTGGGCAAAATATCTGCATCCTGCTCGACGATTACTTGGGCAAAATTGAGAAACTTTTGGCCTAGAGCTTTAAAGGCAGGGTTTTTAAATATCCCGTACATCAATACGTAGGTTCGCGTCCAAGTTGTAGACTCCGGTACAAATAAGTGGACTTGGGCAACTTTACCCACCCAGTTTTCTACATGAGCTATTACTAAAGATGGAAAGTGATTTTCCAAATGAGCTTTGATGACTTTTGGCAGCAGTAACAAATCGGGATTGCTCAGTTTTTCCTTCAAGCTAGTTGGGGATGTTGGCAGGCTGTAAAAAGCATGGGAATGATGACCGTCATCAATAAAATTTTCAAACTGTACTTCCTCAATCCTAAATAGAGGGCGATGCGTGCCATTTTGGTGATTGTAGTCGTGCATAATTAGCAGCATCGAGAGCAAATCCGTCTCTACACTGATGTCAGCCGTATGACCAATAAACTCATATTGAGAAGTAATTTCATTCAGGATATTAGGAATCGGTACTTTGGGTTCATACCCGCCATACGACCAAATAAAATCCCCTTGAATAATCAGTTCTAGGGGCTTGAGTTGCGGTAGCGTTTTCTTCTTCGACCCTGGTAAAATTGTGCACCCTTCACCATCAAACTCAAGGGCATGAAACGGGCAAACGACTACACTTGTTTTATCGTCACGCTCCTGACACCATCCTTCAGACAACATGGCTCCCATGTGCGGACAGGCATTGGGTAAAGCATTTATTTTGCCCATTCGATCTTGCCAAAGCACATAGTCTGTACCATAAAGAGATACTTTTTTAGGCTTATTAACCTCCAACATCGATTTGTGTGCCAATAGCCAAGGTGCACCTTCAAGCATAGACATAGGTGTTGTATTCCTGATTAACTGAATGAACATTTTTGGCTACTGGTTATTTCACCAGAAGCAATGCAATATGTCTGTCATGGGCAAGCGTTTTTTTATCGTCAGCCCAAATTAGATGCAAGCAAGCATCCAAGAAATGATGAACGTGCAACCAAAAGTTGACCTCGCAATGAATAGGTCAGGTGGAAGTACGAACGTAAATGGAAATGTGACAAATTTTTCGTATCTATTTAAAATTATGACTAAATATTCATGTTTGTCAAGGCAGAATTGTAGCGTAGTGTTCACATGTATCAAAGCGGGGCGATCGCAGGAGTTACGCTGAATTCATGAACACCTCAAGCTCAAACACTACATCTCTGCGTCGCCAACCTAAGCAGAAACGCAGCCAACAACGGGTTGAGCGGATTTTAGAAGCGGCGGCAGAGGTGTTTGCCTCTGTGGGTTACGAGGCAGCAACAACCCATGCGATCGCAGCGCGTGCGGGAACGGCGATCGGTTCACTTTACCAGTTCTTTCCAGATAAGTTGGCGATTTTTCATGCTCTAGAAGAACGTCACATGGAGCAGGTAAGAGCCATCCACGCCAAGTTAATGACTCCCCAGATGGCTCAACAGCCACTAGAGTCTATGGTTCAGCAGATAGTAGAGACGTTTGCTGTCTACTTTGAGCATCCGGGACCGAAAGTCGTCTACATTCAATACTGCGTCGCTCCAGAGATGTTTAAGTATTTCGATGAGACTTTTAATCAATCACTCATCCAAGAGTTTGCGACACAGTTACGGCTGCGAAACCCTACGCTGAGTAAGGAAAAAAGCGAACTGCTAGCTGAGGTCTGCCTTCAGTGCTACAACAGTTTACTTCTAGTCGCGTTACGTAGTCATTACACCCATCGCCAGCAGCTTTATGAGGAGATGCGAGAGCTATTGGTGGCTTACTTACGTCCTTATGTTGGGGATGAGGTATTACACGATGAGGGGCAACCCCGTGATGGAGAGTCGCTTCCCTACGATGTACTGTGCGAGCAGTACCAACTTTCTCAACGCCAATGCCAAGCCTTAATGTTTGCGATCGCGCAGGGTGGGCTAACCATTCAGAACTTTGAGGAAATTTGCCCGGAGACTTCCCGGCGGACGCTACAGCGAGAATTACGCGAAATGGTGGAGAAGGGTTTGCTGCGGCCTGAGGGCAAGACTAATCGGCTTTTCTATCGCCTCAATCCGTTATGGAACAAACTTGCGACAAGTAGCGACAAAACTTAATAACTGACTGTACTGACTGCTATTTGAAATAAAGTACTATGTTTGACTGCAACTGTGGATGAGATAGCTAACTCAGCGATTCCACCAATTTTGTCACTCGTTCCTTCACTTCATCGCGGACACGCTGAAACGTTTCGAGTGATTCCCCCTCTGGGTCATCTAGTTGCCAGTCTTCAAACACATCCCGCAACACCCAAGATTCCGGCAAGTTTACTCCACAACCGCAGAGGGAAATCACAACATCATAGTCTGCGGGATTGAAATCACTTAAAGGTTTAGAGGTTTGCTCACTAATGTCAATACCAATTTCGGACATCACTTCAACAGTCGTCGGATCGACCTGAGAAGCTTCTAGGCCCGAACTGCTAACAGCTATCTTGCCTTCTCCCAAAATCCGAGCAAATCCTTCTGCCATTTGGGAACGGCGGGAATTTTTCTTGCACACAAACATTACATGCTTCATACTGATACCGCTTTTGAGAAAGAAATGAATTGACTAAACCGCTAATCCATCGGTCTTGAAAAACCGCTTCCGAAACTGTAAGGCTGCACTCACTAAAGTAATCAGCACAGGAACTTCCACCAATGGTCCAATCACGGCAGCGAAAGCAGCACCAGAGTTAATTCCAAACACAGCAACGGCGACAGCGATCGCTAACTCAAAATTATTGCTAGCTGCCGTAAACGCTAAACTCGCAGATTTTGCGTAGCTCGCTTTAATTTTCCAGGCCATGTAGAAACTTACCAAGAACATCAATACAAAGTAGATGAGGAGTGGAATCGCTATCCGGATAACGTCCATCGGAATCTGTACAATTAAATTACCTTTTAAACTAAACATGACCACGATAGTAAAGAGCAAGGCAATCAATGTAATCGGACTAATCTTGGGGATAAATTTACTGTGATACCACCCCTTACCCTTTGCTTTTACTAAGACAACACGAGTGAAAAATCCAGCAATACAAGGAATTCCCAGATAAATGAAAACACTTTGGGCAATTTCTGCAATGCCTACGTTGACAACGCTACCTCTCAATCCAAATAGAG
This sequence comes from Allocoleopsis sp., assembly GCF_036703385.1. Taxonomy (NCBI): domain Bacteria; kingdom Bacillati; phylum Cyanobacteriota; class Cyanophyceae; order Coleofasciculales; family Coleofasciculaceae; genus Allocoleopsis; species Allocoleopsis sp. Next base: position 7,966 of record NZ_DATNPA010000182.1, read on the forward strand.
GTGGCAGAACTGTGAGGAAGAACCAAGCATAAACACTGTAAAAGAGAACTTGGAAGATACTGTTAAAAGCTACAAGTCCGGCTGTATATTCTGTATCTCCTTTCGCGAGTTCATTCCACACAATCACCATAGCAATACAGCGGGCTAAGCCAATCATGATTAAGCCAGCCATATATTCTGGGTAATCGCGCAAAAATATAATCGCTAAAACGAACATCAGCACTGGGCCAATGACCCAATTCTGCACTAACGACAAACCCAGGATTTTTCCGTTGCGAAATACATCCCCTAACTCTTCATATCGCACTTTTGCTAAGGGGGGATACATCATTAAAATTAAGCCGATCGCAATGGGGATGTTGGTTGTTCCAACTTGGAATTGGTGGATGAATGCTTCTACTCCAGGAAAGAAATAGCCTAGACTAACGCCGACAGCCATTGCTAGGAAAATCCATAAAGTTAGGAAGCGATCTAGAAAAGATAGATGTTTTGAATTATGTTTTTTCATGGGTTCAATGCAACTCTTGAAAGGAAAACTCAGTATTAAACCGTTCCTAGAGAGATGTCGTCAGCCTCATCCACTGAGGTGCTGCTTTTTGCGGGTAGATTTTGATTCATCGCTCTTGCCCTAGTTAGTTCCTCGGTGGGGTGTTGCCATACATTTCAAAAAAAGTTGTTTTATTAAACCAAGAATTTGATTTGAAAAAATTTGAAGAAAGTTGTTGGGTTAAGGAATACCTGGGCAGAAGCCGAACACTGCACTAAAGAGGAATTTCGTGAGGCAGCAAGGTTAAACTTGCGACAAGTCCCAGACTTCTGGGTGCGATCGCGCAGAAGTTACACCTATACTATGAGCTATCAAACCTTACCTAGATTTTTTTTGCTGAGAACGTAATTCAATTATTTCAAAAAAAATTGATTTGTCAATGAAGTTAGCTGGAAAATAAAGTTAAGGAGAATTTAAGAAAACTGGTACATTAATATCCAGCTTTCGTCGGGTGTAATGCCAAAACCTCTCTATTCGTGAATGCGACTGTTAACTAAGACCCCCAATTACCCAACACTGATGCGGGCATTGACGCTGCAATCCCTTCTACCTAACCTATTGGCTGGATTGACGGCAGGATTGGTAACCCTTGTTTATAGCATCTCCTTCGCCGCACTCATCTTTTCTGGGAATCTGACTCACTTTTTTCCTCAAGGGGTTGGTAGCGCATTGATTGGCACTACTATCACAGCAATTATCGTGGCTTCGCGAAGTTCTTTTCCCTTTGTGGTGGCTGGGCCCGATTCTAACTCCTCTGCCATTTTGGCTGTGATGGCCAGTGCGATCGCTCAGTCTTTGGAGTCTCCTGATGCAGCCCAACGGCTGTTTCCTACGGTTTGGGTCGCCATTACCCTCGGCACGATTTTAACGGGTCTATTTCTGTTTATTCTGGGTTGGCTGCGTTTGGGGCGGTGGGCGAGGTTCATTCCCTATCCGGTGATGGGCGGTTTCCTGGCAGGAACTGGCTGGCTGCTCGCTCGCAGCTCCTTCAAGGTGATGGCAGGTGTACCACTCGGTCTTGCTCAACTTCCTCAGCTAATGCAGTTTGAGAGCTTTATACATTGGTTGATAGGTCTGCTGTTTGCCTTAGTTTTGTTGTTCGTGCTCGATCGCTACAAGCACTTTCTCGTTTTGCCTTGCCTTCTGGTCGCAGGTGTTGTGTTATTTCACGCCTTGTGGGGGTTAACCGATACCCTCTTCTCGAAAATCAATCCCGAAGGATGGTTCTTTAAGCCGTTTCCGAAGGATGAGCTTTGGCAGGCTTGGAGCTTTTCTACCTTTGCCCAAGTCGATTGGCCTGTATTGCTGCATCAAAGTGGCACGTTGGTCGCCATGATGGTAGTGGTTGTAATTTCCATCCTGCTGAATGCAACTGGCCTGGAACTCGCCACTTCAAGCAATGGGGATTTAGACCGGGAGTTACGGGTTAATGGGATTGCTAACCTGCTTAATGGCTTCTGTGGCGGTATGGTGGGCTATCTATCGATCAACCGGAGTCTGTTGAGTCGTCAAGCTGGAGCCAACAGTCCTCTGGCGGGGGTGATTGCTGGGGGACTTTGTGGTGCCGTGCTGATCTTCGGCTCGTCTTTCCTGTCCTACTTCCCCAAACCAATCTTGGGGGGTTTACTTCTGTATATCGGCTTGAGCCTTCTGATTCGCTGGGTTTATCAAGCCTGGTTTAAATTTCCCCGCGTTGATTATGCCCTAATTGTTTTGATTTTGGTGATTATTGCTATTTGGGGCTTCCTGCAAGGAGTGGGTGCAGGCATTGTCATCTCTTGCTTCTTGTTTATTTTTAATTACAGTCGTAACCCGGTGATCAAATACGCCTTCTCTGGAGCGACTCATCAAAGCAATGTTAATCGTTCTTTTCCCCAACAAAGATTCCTCCATCAAAAAGGCGATCGCATCTACATCCTAGCTTTACAAGGCTTCATCTTTTTTGGCACTGCCAACGCACTTTTAGACCAAATCCGTCAGCGCTTAGAAAACCCCAATCTCCCCAACTTAGAGTTTGTAGTGTTTGACTTCCGCTTAGTTAGCGGCCTGGATTCCTCGGCAGTCTTGAGCTTCATTAAAATGAAGCAATTAGCCCAGAAGGAAGAATTTAATTTGGTTTTAACTCACCTCCAACCCATCATTCAAAAACAACTCCAGCGCGGTGGTCTAATTGAACTCGAAGATAAGATTTGCTACCTCTTTTCTGACCTAGATCGGGGCATTGAATGGTGCGAAAACCAAATTCTAGAAACGAGTAAATTGCGTCGCCGCCGATTTGTGCCATTGGCGCTACAACTCAAAAGCATCTTTCCTGCTCCTGAGTTCGTTTCCCAGCTGATGAAGTATCTGGAACTGTTGAAAATCCCCGAAGGTGAGTTCCTGTTTCGGCAAGGGGACTCCTGTGACGGTCTTTACTTCGTGGAATCGGGTCAGGTCAGTGTTGTCCTCGAACTGCCAAGTGGTCAGACTAAACGACTACAGACCTATAACAGTGGGACGATCATCGGCGAAATGGGTTTGTATGGAAACGCCCCCCGCTCAGCTTCCGTTGTCGCTGACCAGTTCAGCCATCTTTATTATCTCTCCACTCAGGCATTTGAGAGGATAGAAACGGAAGAACCTCGCTTAGCGGCCTCGTTTCATAAATTTATCGTTAATTTGCTGGCTGAACGACTCAAACATTCCAAAGAAGAACTGCAAAATTTGCTACAGTAGCCCAAAAACATAGGAGAGATTGCAAGACTGCCGTCTTGAATGAGCTGGCATTCTTTCGTTCGTTTGCGTATTAGGTCGAACTCAGGTAAAATCTCAATGTTAATTTGATAGAAAAATAATATCAGCTCAAAAAATGACAATCTCTTAAGACCTAATATTGTAGTTTAACTGACTCCCTTTGATAGACGAGTTATATTCACTAAGTTTGTCTACGCTTAAACCTTTAGGAACTATTGGGAAGAAGTGCAGCTACCAGGCATAAAACCATTCGCTTGGTTCCAACAAGAGTTTCACCCAACTCGACTCCTACCCAGTTTAATGGCTGGTTTGGTTGTTGGGGTCTTGGCGGTCACCAACTCAGTATCCTTTGCCGCCCTAATTTTCTCAGGGAACCTTTCTCATTATTTACCCACGGCTATAGGAATTACTCTGTTTACTGCTGCTGTAGTTGGCGCGATCGCGGCCTTAATCAGTTCCTATCCGGGTACATTTGCCGGCCCTCAAGACACTACTGCCGCCGTTTTGGCTCTGGTTGCTAGCACTATTACTACCACCCTGTCGGCAACTGCTTCGGCGGAGGAAACGTTGCTCACCGTTGTCGGGGCGATTGTGTTTAATGCTCTGGTTACGGGACTATTCTTCTTAGTTGTGGGTCACTTTAGGCTAGGCGAACTCATCCGGTTTATTCCTTATCCAGTGATTGGCGGCTTCCTGGCTGGATCGGGCTGGTTGTTGGTACTAGGTGCGATCGGTCTAATGACCAATCTGTCGCTGCAATTTTCACAACTTGGGCAGCTTTTTGAGCCGGAACAGCTCCTCAAGTGGTTGCCTGGGCTGGTTTTTGCTGTGCTGCTGTTGGTAATTTTGCAGTTCTACCATCATGCCCTGATTTTGCCAGGGATGTTGCTAGGTGCGATCGCTATTTTTTACCTGGTGTTGCTGTTTACTGACACCTCCGTTGCACAGGCTAGTGCTAGGGGTCTGCTTCTGGGGCCTTTCCCAGAAGGAGGAATGTTAAAACCGTTAAGTTTATCAGCCCTGCCTGGGGCAAATTGGCTGACAATCTTCCGGCAAATTCCCCATCTCGCAACGATATGGATCATAGATATCATTGCGCTCCTGCTCAGTGTCAATGGCATAGAGTTAGCGACGGGGCGGGATATCAATCTCAACCACGAACTCAAAACGGCAGGGATTGCCACCTTGGTCTCTAGCTTGGGGGGTGGCATGGGTGGCTTCCACGGTCTTAGTGAGTCGTCTCTCGCTTACAGTATGGGGGCAACCAGCCGTTTGGTGGGCTTGTTTTCCGCTACAGTTTGTGCAGTAATGCTGATGTTGGGGGCATCGGTCTTATCCTTCTTCCCAAAACCGATTGTGGGAGGGATGCTGCTGTTTCTGGGTTTAGAGTTACTGGTGGAGTGGGTCTACTGGGCGTGGTTTAAGCTTCCTCTAGCTGATTATTGTCTGATTATCTTGATTGTGTTCGTCATCGCCGCCGTTGGCTTTCTCCCTGGCGTGAGTGTAGGCATAATTGCTGCGGTCATTCTCTTTGCCATCAACTACAGCCGGATCAGTGTCACTAAGAATACATTCTCAGGAGCCAACCACACTAGCCATGTACAAAGACCGATCAACCAGAGTCGCCTGCTGCGGGACAAAGGAGAGCAAATCTATGTTCTTCAACTGCAAGGGTTGATCTTTTTTGGTACTGCCAACAAATTACTCAACCAAATTCGTCAGCGCCTGGGTGATCCGAATCTGCAACCCTTGCGTTTTGTTGTGTTGGACTTTCGCTTGGTGAGTGGCCTGGACTCTTCGGCAGTGGTGAGTTTTGTCAAACTCAAGCAAATGGCTGGGCAGCGGCAAATCAGCCTAGTGTTTACCCATCTGCCCAGGGTACTCGAAAAACAACTCCGGCAAGGGGGCGCATGGGATACAGAAAATGCCATATACCAGGTATTTCCTGACCTTGATCGAGGTCTGGAGTGGTGTGAAAACCAAATTCTAGAAACGAGTAAATTGCGTCGCCGTCGATTTGTGCCATTGGCGCTACAACTCAAAAGCATTTTCCCTGCTCCTGACCTCATTTCCCAACTGATGAAGTATCTGGAACTGTTGAAAATTCCCGAAGGTGACTTGCTGTTTCGACAAGGAGAGCCTTCTAATGGTCTTTACTTCCTGGAATCGGGTCAGCTCAGTGTCGTCCTCGAACTGTCGAATGGTCAGACAAAACGACTACAAACCTACAACAGTGGGACTATCCTCGGCGAAATGGGTCTGTATGCAAACGCACCCCGCTCGGCATCAGTGGTCGCTGACCAGTCCAGCCGACTCTATTATCTTTCCACCCAGGCATTTGAGAGGATAGAGATTGAACAACCTCAACTTGCGATCGCCTTTCATAAATTTATAGTTAACTTGCTGGCTGAACGTCTCAAACTTCGCCAAGCAGAACTACAAAATCTCCTACAGTAGCCCAAGAACTATAGAAGAGGGTGCTTTCAATGACACAAATTGTATCTATTCACTCCTACCGAGGGGGAACCGGTAAATCTAACTTGACAGCTAACTTAGCTGTCAGCATGGCACTTTTGGGTAAGAGGGTTTGCATTGTTGATACTGATATCCAATCTCCTGGGATTAATATCCTCTTCGGGTTGGATGATACAAAAATCTCAAAAACCCTAAATGACTATCTTTGGGGTCGCACTGATGTAAAAAGCACGGCTTATGATGTTAGCCAAGTTCTGAAGGAATCGTCAGCGAAACAACCTGAGAAGAGTGGCAGCATCTATTTGATTCCTTCCAGCATGAAGAGCGAAGATATTGCTAGAGTCCTAAGTGATGGCTATGATGTAGAGCTGCTCCAAGAAGGATTCTACGAGTTGGGCGACCTGCTGGATTTGGACTATCTGTTTATTGATACTCACCCCGGTATCAACGAAGAAACCCTGCTCGCTGTCGGTATCTCCAATACCCTAGTCCTGATTCTGCGCCCCGATCAACAAGACTACCTGGGTACGGCTGTAGTTTTAGAGGTAGCAGAAAACTTGGAAGTACCTAAGATGGTGCTGGTAGTCAACAAGGTATTGCCAGAATTCGATTTGAATGCGCTACGGCAAAAGGTGGAGGAGACTTATCAGAAAACCGTGGCTGGGATACTGCCCTTATCCAATGACATGATGCGTTTGGAAAGCCAAGGTATATTTTGCTTGCGTTACCCCGATCATCAGTTAACCCAAGAATTCAACAAGATTATTTCACATATCAAAGTCTGAATAAATAATTCACATCTTCTTCAAGGATTGTTTCTCTCTTTCTTCTCTTGATTTCTTCATTCTTTTGAGCTTTTCTTTCAAGTTTTGGAAGGAATCGCTTTCCACAATTGCCGCCACTTTTTGAGATTGCTTAGTTTTGTCAATCTCAATTCTTAGTTCTTTAACCTGCTGTTGTAGAGCTTCTTCTCGTTGCTTGCGTTGAGTAACGTCTTCGATAATGCCTTCGTAGTAAAGTAATGTTCCACTACTATCGCGGACGGCCCGTGTATTCTCCTCAACCCAGATGATACTGCCATCTTTCCGATACACTTGATATTCCCAACCCTTGACTTCACCCTGTTCTTCTAATCGGTGTTTGAACTCCTCCCGACCCACTGGATCGACATAAACCTGAGTAGTAATCTGCTTTACCGTGGTGATCATCTCCGCCGCAGAGGAGTAACCATAAATGCGTGCCATAGCCGGATTAACCCTGATGAAATATCCATCCGGCGTAGACTGGAAGATTCCCTCTAGGGCATTTTCAAAGATACTGCGATAATTTTCTTCCGCAATTCGTAGCGCTTCCTCTGCTCGTTTGCGCTCGGTAATATCAATTCCTACGGTTACAGTCGCACTGCCTTGCTGATACTTCTGAGCTGCGATCAGGTAATATTGCACAGCATCTTTGCCTTTCACTTCAAGTTCATGAGAAGCTTCCGTTTCGGAAGAGGCTAAAAAATCATGCATAAACTGAGCAAAGGGTGAGTTGCCATTAAAAAAGCCCACTTCTTTGCCAATAATCGCTTCTGGGGGTAGACTCAAGCTCTCAGCCAGGTGGTGATTGACGCCCAGGTATAATCCCTCAGCATCCATCCAAGAAATCGGACCCGGTACAGCATTCAAGACCGCTTCGAGTTGTTCCTTGGCTTGCTGGAGAGCTTCTTCTGCTTGCTTGCGGTCTGTGATATCGTTGAAAGCACAAAGGATAGTGGATTCGCCATTAAATCTTAATGAACGCAGAGATACTGTTACCCAAAATGGCGTGCCATCGGCTTTTTTACTACGGAGTTGGTAGTTTTGTACAGACCCGTCTCTGAAGAGTATATCCAGCAACTTTTGGCGCTCAGATGCATCATAGTACAACTCTAGGCTGGGGCGACCCAGCAACTCTTCGATGGGAAAACCAAATGTTACACTGCTAGCCGCATTGGCATAAAGGATTGTCGCATCAGATACACGGGAGATTAATACAGGAACTGGGGTGGCTTCAGCAATCGCTCGAAATTGCTCTTCGCTCTCACGCCGTGCTTCTTCTGCTTCATCTTGCAATTCTGCTTCAATGGAACTAGAATGGTCAACCGTTGTTTCCAGTAAAACTTCCAAGTCAGCTTTTTCTTGCTTGACTTCTGCCAATTGCTGGCGCAAACTGGCTATCTCTGAAAGCAGCTTTTCCTTTGATTGCTGATGTATGGAGCCAAGATATTCGCGAATGACATCAGTTTTGGTACGACTAGTCTGATGGCAATAGTCCTCTAAGAGTTTTAGCTCTTGTTCTGGTACTGTGAAAGTTAGTGATACGTTTGCCATCTCAGCGATTTGATAGAAACCTACCCGTCGGGTTGTAGTCCTCTATATATTGAGTCAGTAGTGACTCAGAGTTCAACTGTTACCAGAGCTATTTCCAGGTGAGACCCCTATACGCTGTCGCTCACCACATTTCTAGGTGAGGCTCCTATACGCTGTCGCTCACCACAAAGAAACGAAAAGCTCCTTCAACTTTTAACCTGCTTTAGCGAAGCTAGAAGAGAAGCGTCACCTTCAAGCTATTTCCAGGTGAGCTGACGGCTGAGGAGAATGCCTTAGCAGGGTCGAGCCGGAATAATGGGGCTGAAGCGGCGGAATTCGGCAAGGTACTGCTCGAGTAGCAAAAACTGGGACAAATTGAGGCTGTAGTAAATCCAGCGACCTTCTTGGCGCGATCGCACTAGATCGGCTTCCTTCAAGTTCTTTAAATGAAATGATAGCTTGGACTGAGTCACCCCCATGCGATCGCACAATTCGCAGACGCACAATTCTTGCGATCGCAACAACTCTATCACTTGAATCCTTAGAGGGTCAGACAAGGCGTGAAAGCAAGCAACGAGTGTATCTGAAGCGATAACGGAGGCTTTTCCCATCAAACTTTATTGAAACGACTTTTTAATTCTAACCAAGTGCAATTCGAGCTGAAATTCAACACGCTGTAAGCCTTTCAACTGCCTGCTAATCCCTGAAGCCCATTACCGAGTCGTTAAGATGGAATTTGTCGGAATTCCTAGTACTTAACCAAACCAACAGTGGAAATCGGTACCCAAAAAAACGGTTCAAAGCCAAAAGAGCGTTGTGTCTTAGTTTGCCAGCATCGGTCTTGTTTGGCAAATAATTCAGAGGCAGTACTAGCAGCCTTTGAATCGGCTGACTTAACAGACTTTACAGTTATGGGTACGGGTTGCCAGGGACAGTGTACCTCTGGACCTACGGTACGGATTGTTCCGGAAGAGACGTGGTACTGGCGAGTTCAACCCAGTGATGTACCCGTCATTGTGGAACAGCATCTCCAAGGGGGCAAACCCGTAGAAGCGAAGCTGAACACCCGCATTCATATGCGTTTTAGCTATTGAGTGAACTCGCACAACATATATCCGACACCCCGCACAGTTTGAACCAAACACTTTTTGTCGTTGGATTCCAGCTCCAGCGCAAATAGCGGAAAAAGTATTCTTTCAATTGAGGTAAGGTTGGTACTGGACATGGTGATGTGCTCGCGAACAATTTGGGAGAGAACCAGTGCGGAGACTACTTATTCGTGTGGGGATTGGGGTTTTATTTGCGCTGTTTGGAGTGATTACCTACTTTAGTCAGGTTGATGTAAACCCGGTTACTGGGGAAAAGCAACGAATACAACTCTCACCTCGCCAGGAAGTTGCACTCGGTGTACAGGCGCGAGAGAAGATGGCGGCTCAATACGGTGGTCTTTACCCAGATTCCAGGCTCCAAGCCTATATCGATCAGGTAGGAGAGCGGGTTGTCAAGCAGTCGGATGCCTCTAAAGCACCCTATCCTTTTCAATTTCATTTGCTCAGCGACCCCAAAACCATCAATGCGTTCGCCTTACCAGGAGGACAGGTTTTTATTACATCGGCTTTGCTCAAGCGCCTCAACTCAGAAGCACAACTAGCAGGAGTGTTGGGGCACGAAGTCGGGCACGTTGTGGGGCGACATGGTGCGGAACATCTGGCTAAGCAGCAACTAGGGTCGGCGTTGGTTAATGCAGTCGGCATTGCAGCCAGTGATAATGCAGACAGGGCGAGGCAAGCTGCGATCGTGGCGCAGGCGGTCAATCAAATGGTTAGCTTACGGTATGGGCGTGAGGATGAATTGGAAAGCGATCGCCTCGGTTTTCGATTTATGACACAAGCCCGTTATAACCCACAAGGGATCGTGGAACTCATGCAAATCCTCGCGTCTGCCAGACAGGGTGGGCAACAACCAGAGTTTTTAAGTACCCACCCCGACCCTGGTAATCGATTTCAACGCCTCAAGGCTCTGATTGCTGAGAACTTTCCCAATGGTGTTCCTGCCAATCTAGAACAGGGGCGCGAGGACTTTGCACGAAATGTCAAGGCTAGCTTACCCGCTCGTTGATAGATTCGCCTTTAAACTTCATTCTTGACCCCTTGAAGCCTATATTCAAGCTCGCTACGTTGCCGCTCAAGCTTGGTGTGTTCAGCTTGAAGTTCTTGTTCGGCGTGATGAATCTTAGTATGCTCAGCTTGGATGGTGTCTTCTTTAGCGTTTAGTTCCTTTTCTCGAACTTCAATCTGCCCAATTTCATCTTGAAGCTTAGCGGAAAGTTTTCCAACAGGATTTGATAGATAATTATTCGGGTTAATAACTGATGATATCAAATGGTTTAATTTAAATTTAATTAATTAGATAATTAAATGTTACTTCTTATCTTATCGTCAGGCTTTAAATTTCCTTGTAGCATCAATATTTTAAAAAAATTATGGACATTGTTGAAACCAGATTTTACAAAAACTGGAAAATTTATAAGTATATAGCCTGAGACGTTTATGATTTAATCCTACCTTTAAGCAATTGTTAAAACCTCTTTCTTGTGTTTTAATTGAGCAGCCTGTAAGAGGACGAAAACTGTATACTTATCCCTACTCAAGGAGTAGGGATAAAGGGATAAGCTTGCAAGCCTTTATACCAAGGTTCATTGACAAGAAGCCTCTAGATATCTATCTAGGTAGAACTGCCTCTTTAGGGTCATGGAGAGCCGAATCAAGCTCTTCAATTTCTGGTTGAGTGGCCTGTAGATGTTGTTCTAAAATCGCTAAGTTACGAATATTTGACTTATAGTAAGCGTCGAACAAGTCACCAATCAGAGGTACTGCACCAACCACGGCTTCTAGACCAATATTAAATATCATTTTCCCCAGGTCTTCCTTGGGAAGACCAAAGCGAGTTGCCAGATAGATAATGTAAGCGGAGAAGGCGGTACTAATTAAATCCCCTGCACCCGGAATCAGACCCATAATTGGGTCTAAACCAATGCGAAATTTGGTGCCAGGAATACCAATAGCTGTATCCATCAAGCGACTGAGCCTGCGGATACGATTGAGAGTAGCAAGACGTTCGATAGTATTCATAGAATTAATATTGGCATAGTAAATCTTTCAAGTTTTCTATCCTGAGAATGAATTGAGCTGAAGTATGAAGAGTGAAGTGTACAGTAGGAAGTATGAAGGACAGAAACAACATCATAGTTAGGTAGATGAACCTTAAATCTTAGATAAAAATATAGAACTCAGGCGTCAATACCTGCCTGTCATGCCTGAATTCTGGATTCGCATCCTGTATTTTTTATATTTGTTTTATTTTTATGACTTTGATGCTTTGATATAATAAGTATTTTTAAATATTAGTAAAATTGCTATATTTTTTACCTGTTCTCTCTAAAGAATGAATCAGATTCTGCCGTAAGAGTGAGAAACAATTCAGTGAATTGTTGCTAATTTTAGAGACGAAAAGAAACGCACTGGATGGGAGTGTTACCGCTGTGACCCATAGCTGTACGTCGAAGCAGAGCGATGTCAGATGTACAGACAGTGTATATAGGCTAACTGACATTAACGGTGTGGAGTTTTTATCGCTCCCTCCACTTTGCTCCTACCAACGGGGACTCAAGTTCCCAGCAGAGCGCTCTGAGGTAGTAGACGTAGAATGTCATCTATAACAACTAAAATAAGACACCCAACCCGTTTTGGCTCAATTTGACCCAAGGCGGGATGGCTGTATTGAGGAGAAGAGCTCATTGATAAATCCTGCCATCGGGTAAGATTACCCCAGTTAAGTTTGTTCCTGTTAGTTTAACCAAAAGTCGATCGCCTGTCCCGACTTTAGCTCCCCTCAAGTCAGCGCCGCTCAAATCAGCACCACTCAAATCGGCTCCAATCAAGTTAGCTTCCCGTAAATTGGCTTGACTGAGGTTGGCTTCCAAGAGATTAGCTCTAAACAGATTTGCCCGTTCTAGGTTCGCTCCCTGAAGATTAACCTTATGCAAAAAGCTATCGCTCAGATTGGCATTACTCAAGTTAGCGTTACTCAAGTTTCTTCCTGACAAATCTTTTTCTTTTAAGTCGGCTCCTCGAAAGTCAGCTCCACTGAGATCGGGATTTGACTTGCGAGTCTGTTGGTAATTTTGCGACTGGTAATTTTGCGATCGCGATCGCGAAGTGGTTTCTCTTTGGGTGTATCGCTCTTGGGGTTGGGGTGGCTTGGGTTGAGAGCGTGGCGGAGGAGGAGAAGGAGAGCGCTCCGTTTGTGCCCTTTTAGATTGACTCTTCCGTCGAGACAGGCGCAACAGATCGCGAGCGTGATTAATCTCCTTGAGTTTTTCCGCTGCTTTTTCCCGCAACCGAGAATTATCGCTGGGGACGCGATCGGGGTGCCAAATAAATGCCAAATCTTTATACGCCTGGTTCACCTCGTCGAGAGATGCTCCTGGCTCTAATCCCAGTACTCTATAGCAATGATCTAGCTCGTTCATCACCACTGTCCTTAAACCGCCTCAATATTAGATCCCAATTATCTGTGCCACAATCTTGCCTGAACTGATCACCCTAGGTAATCCTGCACCCGGATGAGTTCCTGCTCCGACTCAGTAGAGATTGGGTATATCTTCACTGCTCTCGGAACCTGCAATTTCGATGATTGTTAGCGTAAGCTAATCAGTATTCAATTTGCTTGTTCCTCGCGATCGCATGTGTTTAACGTTTTTGGGCACTCTGCATCAAGGGGAAACGCGAGTTGCTCCAAGTTAGGCTTGAGTAAATTTATCCAGGTAAATTTTCAGCTCGTCAACGGTTGAAAACTCAAGCGTATCTCAGCTAAGGATTTCGAGTTGTTCTAAGGACAGCTTTTTGCTCTGGCTTTCGATATCTGGAACAATATTAGATTAGCAGAAAATACAATTTTATACGGCAATCAAAAATCCCATGCAGAAACTCACTCGAATTTTATTCGCTACAGCCCTAACCTTGAGCATCCTTAGTTTTCCCACCAAAGCTTTTGCTAAAGCTAAAATCCAGATGGCCATCCTTTTAGATTCTAGTAATAGCATGGATGGACTGATTGACCAAACTCGTACTCAACTTTGGCAAATTGTTAATTCTTTAACTAAAGTAACGAAAGATGGTGAAGTACCAAACTTAGAAGTTGCTTTATACCATTATGGTAACGATGGTTTACCCTCGGAGGAAGGTTTTGTTAAACTTTTAACTGGATTTACTCCTGAATTAGATTTAGTTTCGGAAAAGCTATTTAGTATCCGAACTAATGGCGGTCAAGAATATGCGGGTTGGGCCATTCGCTCAGCGATGAAAGAATTAAACTGGAGTAAAGAGCAGGAAGATTTTCGCGTTATTTTTATTGCGGGTAATGAACCATTCGATCAAGGTCCGATACTTTGGAGTGAAGCTGTAAATCTTGCGGTTAAGGGAGATACTCTGGTTAATACTATCTATTGTGGTTCAGCGGAAAGTGAGGAGCGACAACTTTGGGCTTCAGGAGCTAATTTAGCTCAAGGTAGTCACTTCAATATTAACCAAGACGAAAAAATTGAATTTGTTAAGTCCCCTTACGATGAGCAAATTGCTAGTTGGAATGCTAAGCTCAATCAAACTTATATTCCCTATGGTGCAGAAGGGGACGTTGGACGACAACGTCAGACTATTGAAGATAGTAACTCTGGTATAAATTTGGCTGCACGCGGTAACTCCAAAGCTTCTGCCTATTATAATAATGCTTCTTGGGATTTGATCGATGCTCTAGATGCAAAAAGAGTTACCCTTGAGGAATTATCAGATGATGCTTTGCCGGAAGCTATGCGGAATATGAGTTTAGCTCAAAAGCAAGACTATGTAGTGGCAAAGAAAGCTGAAAGAGAGATAATTCAAAAAACTATCCGTGACTTATATCAAAAACGTAGCGAATATGTAGAAAAACAGCGCCAAGTTACTGGCAATAGAGCCAAAAATACTCTTGATTCCGTAATTATTCAAAGTCTCCGCAAGCAATTAGCCGCTAAAGGATTTAAACTTCAGTAGTTCCTGGAGTACCGACTGCAACCTCTCTAGAGTTGCACGTCCTGTTGGAGTCAAACCGATCACCAACGTAAAGCCTTCGTTCTAGCTAAAGTGTTCTGCCCACCACTGATGGTTAGAATAACCAGCCAGGGGTTTAAACACCCCTAGCCCGTCCAGATTCATCCAAAATCTAAAATCTCACATTTCAGGACTCGCGTCCAGATGCCCATTTATCCCGCCATTTCACGGTTCCTTCACTGGCAACCACCCAGCGACGAGCCACCAAATTTTCCCGCAAAGGAGACGTGCCTTCGCGCAACAGCGCATATTTGTAAGTGATCGGTTTTCCTGCACTTTCATTAAAGGGAATTTCCCCAAACCAAGTGTTGGTATTGATGTATTCCAGAGGATAAGCCTTGGCAATATCCCAATTCCCTAATTCTGGACAATCTCCGATTACGACAATCCTTTCACCCGGCTGCGTTTGGACACCATTCAGTTGCGCTCGCACAATCGTTTGCGCCTTAATTCGCTCCCCGACGTGACTGATGACAATGACTTCCTTTGAATCTAATTGGAAGTCAAGCAACTTCCCCTCTTTGACTTCAAATTTCCGTCGAGATAAAACGTCAGTATGCTCTCCTTCTGGTAACTCTGTTTCCACCTCGTCAAGTGTGATCGCCTCCCCACGATTCATTGCTACAAATAGCAGCGAATCTCGATAACGCCGCACATAACAGTAGACATCAGGAGTTAGATATTTTTGCCATTGGCTCCCCATCGATACAGCCGGATTGAGTCGCCGCAAGCCGGAAAGCAAGCGAATATCTCGATAAAGTTGGCTATCAGTATCCCATTTGTCCATCATTGGACGGTTGTAGGGATCGTTATTTCCATAAGGGTTCGTATCTCCATTGGTGTCGTTGTGGAGATACTGTTCTGTGCCGTAGTAGATACAGGGGATACCACGAGAGGTCATAATCAGAATAACCGCCAAACGCAAAATATCTGGGTCAGAATTTAACGTTTGAAATCGGTGCATATCGTGATTATCGATAAACGTAATCAACTCCGTTGCACTGTAGTAGCGATGATCTTGGTCAAAGACTTCTTGAATTAAGTGAAATCCTCCTTCAGCAGCTACCCCTAACGCCTCTCGAATTGCTGTTGCTAGGCCAAAGTCTAGAATTGACATTCCAGATTCATTGGCAAATTCAACGGAACGGTCATTCAGAGGGCTGCTATAAATCCACTCTCCAAAAATAAACACATCGGGTCTATGGTTTTGAATATCTGCGATAAATTCTTGCCAGAACCAAATGGGCATATGCTTAACCGTATCAACCCGTAAGGCATCTACACCCCGGTCTAGCCATTGCTTAATCGCTGATTTAATGTAGTTTCGATATTCAATATTATTTTCGTTAAAGGTGGCAAGACCTGACAATTCACAGTTTTGTACCTGCCATTCATCTTCCCAGTTTGTTACTTCACCATAATGGTGATACCAGTGATTTTCATCGTCATTAAAATCTGCAATTAGCTTCCCATCATCGTAGAGTAATCCCTTCTTTCCACTAAAATCAGGGCTGCTGTGGTTACACACAATATCCAGAATCATCTTCATATTCCGTTTGTGTAACTCATCAATCAATCGGTCAAAAACCGTATTTCTGGTTTCTTGAGTTTTATTCAGAGATGGGTCATCATCTTTGTGAATAAAACGAGGATTGAGCCGTTTAAAGTCCTTAGTCCAGTAGCCGTGAATAGCGGCGCTATTAATAAATAAGTCTTCAACTTGCTCAAACAAAGGAGTAAGCCAGATCGCTGTAACTCCCAGGTTTTTCAAATAGTCCAGTTTGTCGATAATTCCTTGTATATCTCCACCCCAGTATTTGCCCCAATCCTTTCCCTCTGGGTCGTAAAGCTCTGGATTTGGACCTTCGCTATTTTCGGAGTCGCCATCAAAGAAGCGATCAACAACGATGAAGTAAATACTTTCCTGGCGAAACTCAATATCTCTGGTATATAGAAACTCTAAATCTATCTCGCTTTCAGTGGGAGTTTCAGCAACGAGCGCATCGATTTCTGCTTCAACTTTTGCCTCTGACATTTCATACTGAGATGATGAGGCTTGAGGGGGAGGAGTGGATACCATAAGAATAGTTATTTAAATGCTTGTAGAACTTCTTCCAACTCTGTCCAAGTTGGCGCAGAACCTTTAGTAATAAAGGTTCCTCCGACAGGTTTGATTTAGCATTCTACAAAATGCCCTCTTCTTTGTACAGATAGTTCTTTAAGTTTGGTCTTTTCTTGGTCTAAAAGCATTTCTAGGCTTAAGTTAGCGAAAAACAGTAATAGAAGACTATCTAGCTTGTAAAGAAATACATTAAATCTATCTTTGGATAGAGATATAACTGAACCTTGTATGAAATTATAGCAGCCCACAAAGAGAAGGCTCTTTAGTACAGAGGTGGGCTAATTTCATCGTTCATCCTTGATTTGACTCTTTATCAATATATTCTCGCCAGTATTTTATCTGGCTCCCCTCCAGCTCAAATATTATGGCATCTTCAGCCTGAGATTCTTTACCTGTTTCTCTATCCTTTTCGCTCCAAGCCCACTCAATAGCTCCCTCGCTGCCCTTCCAAATAATCCGTTTTATCGTCACTTGAATATCTGTGAAATTGCCAAAGTAACTATCTGCCGCTTCTTTAATCTCTTGTTTGCTCTTGAACTTGGAGCCCGGTACAACAAACAAACAGTTGTCCGCAAAATCGGCAATGACTTTATTAGAATCAGCAGTCTCCCAAGCCTTAGCCTGTCTTGCTACGAGTTGTTGGATTTCTGGGTCTACAGATTGTGTCTCTGGTAAGTGCATAGTTATTGAACGGTTCGGCAAGCTAGCGTGAGCTGGAGGTAGGTTTGTTGCGGTACCTGTGAGCCAAATGCAGACTAATCCAAAAATAACAAAAACTACCCAAGAATACATCACCCCATTGACAGAGAATTGGTTTTTTTTGCGATTTTTGCCATAGCTTAGACTTTTCGGTCTTCTAGCCTTCTGTATTGGCTACTCCTCTCCAGATAGAAGATTGGGTCGGTGTCCATCGGGATAAATTGTTGAGCTGTCCAGGTAAGCCTCACAGAGGTCAGCATTCTGGCTACGAAATAAGTTACTGCCACTCAACTGAGCTTTGTGAAGGTTCGCATGACTCAGATTTGCCCCACTCAAATCAGCATTACTCAAATTGGCATAACTCAGATCAGCGTTAGCCAAGTCGGCTCCTTGCAGATTAGCATGAGACAGATTCGCACCCCGCAAATTGGCACGGCGCAGACTGGCTCTGAACAAATAGGCTTCCTGAAGATCTGCATTCTCTAGATTGGCCTGAAACAACTGGGCATCGCTCAACTGAGCTGCTTGAAGTTGGGCTTGCTGCAAGTCGGATTGGCTCAGATTAGCATAGGGCAGGTAAGTCTTTTGAAGATTGCTACCCCTCAAATCGATGCCCGGTAAATCAGCTTCAAATAGGTCAGCGTTACTGATATCTACTTTGCGAAAGTCTCGTCTCCCACTCGCATATTGAGCGAGTAAGTCTGCTGTAGGGATCTTCTTCATCTGTGCTTTTGGTTTGGATGTCTCTCTCCGACGGAGAAACTGTACTCCCCAATATCAGTAAGTATTTATACTTACTAAGCTTTCTCCACTTTAATAAGGTAAGCTACTGTAGCGAAAGACACATTTGTCATAAGGATTTCTTAAGATTTGTAAAGAATTACGTAAATAATTTAGATTTTTATTGACAATAATTTAGCTTTATGAGTATTTTTCTAAACGTTTTCAGCCATGCGTAAATGGATATCTAGACGTTGGATTAACCTTATAGAAACAGAGTACTTTGGCTTCAAATATGGCAAGGTTAAAATCGCCTTGAGCATCGTCTTTTGGTAGGTTCTGCTCGGATGAGTGTGGAAAGTCGGGTGACGTGATGATTTCAATGATGAACAGCGAAGCAACAGCCTATTAAACAACTATGTCAGAAAAGCAATTATCAATTGCCCAGCACTATCACGAGCGCACTAAATATTATCCAGAGACGATCGCGGCAAAAAGCAAGGTTCTCGATTGGGAGAATCAGCCCCTACCTTACAAAGAGTATAAAGTTGGCGCGAACATAGACCTAAAGCCCTACCTCAAAGAACATCCTACGGGATTGACCGATGAGCCCGATAGAACGTTGTGGCGGGTATCACAGCTGCTATTTTGCAGCTATGGCTTGACAGCGAGAATGCCAACCTTGATGGGGCCACCCATGTATCTCCGCTCCGCTCCCTCGGCGGGTGGATTATACCCGGCTGAAGTGTATTTAGTCTGTCGAGGGACACCCGCTTTACCCACGGGGCTTTATAACTACCAGTGCCGTACCCATTCTCTGGTTCACTTTTGGGAGAGCGAGGTTTGGTCGGTTCTACAAGACGCATGTTACTGGCATCCTGCCTTAGCCAGTACGGATATAGCTATTGTCATTACAGCGGTCTTTTATCGCTCCGTGTGGCGCTATGAAGACCGGGCTTATCGGCGGATTTTTCTGGACACAGGTCATATCCTGGGCAATATTGAGCTAGCTTCAGCCTTCACCGACTACCGACCGCACCTCATCGGCGGATTTTCGGATGAGATGGTGAACGATCTGCTTTACCTGGACTCAGACAATGAAGCTGCGATCGCAGTTATTCCCATCGCGGATCAGCTCAATTTTCGGCAACAATTACCGCCTGCCCCAACCACATTGCCCTCTACCACTATCCTGAGCTATCCAGAAATTCCCGATGGCAAACTACTCAGCTATTTGCATCGTGCTACCCAAATCGATCAGATGCGGAATTGGGACGTGGAGGCTGAGCGATGCCAAGCCAAAGAGGCTGAGTTACAACAAGAAGATAAATATAACTTTCCGTTCTGTACCAAAGTCTCAATCGCTACAAGGCCCATTAATTGGACAGAAGACAGTACCCAAGGATTTCCCCTGCAAGTGCTGGAAAACACAATTCTTAAACGGCGCTCCACCCGTGCTTATAATGGTGCTAATCTGACGCTGGATGAACTCAAAGCCATACTAGATTTTACTTACCAACCCCAGCACTACATTGACCAGGGACTGGACGGTTCGCCCGATTATTTCGATCTAAGTTTGATTGAAACCTTTATAGCCGTATCCGGAGTGACGAATCTAGAGGAAGGCTGCTACTATTACGCGCCCAAAGCTCAAGAATTGCGGCAGATTCGATTTAAGAACTTCCGCCGGGAGTTGCACTACTTGTGTCTAGGGCAAGAGTTGGGTCGAGATGCGGGAGCTGTGGTATTCCATACGTCTGACTTGAAGAAAGCTGTGAACACCAAAGGCGATCGCGCTTACCGTTATCTCCACATGGATGCGGGTCATTTGGGACAACGTATGAATTTAGCCGCCATTTACTTGGGTTTAGGAGTCAGTGGGATCGGTGGCTTCTTTGATGACCAAGTAAATGAAGTGTTGGGCATCCCAACAGATGAAGCGGTGATCTATATCACCACTCTTGGACGCCCTAGAAGGGTTTAGTCGTTGTAGAGTGCTGCTCGACACACAGAGAGGTAGAGTTGCGATGTAAGTCCTGTTAAAGTCAAGAAAAGATAAGTTAATTTAGAGCCTCTTCTCAACATTTCTTATTAATATTTGAAAGAAGCCAAGTAGCTAGGTATTTAATTATGAGTACAGTCCTGGTGGTAGAAGATAGTCTCTCCCAAAGAGAGATGATCTCAGCACTTCTTAAAGGGAACGGGCTGAGCGTCATTGTGGCAGGTGACGGTGTCGAAGCGCTAGAGCAAATTCAATCATCTTCTCCTGATCTGGTGGTTCTAGACATCATCATGCCCCGGATGAATGGGTATGAAGTCTGTCGCCGCCTCAAATCCAACTCGAAAACTCAAGACTTGGCTGTGGTGATGTGTTCGGCGAAGAAAGAAGAATTTGACCGCTACTGGGGTATCAAGCAAGGTGCTGATGCTTATATCTCTAAGCCTTTTCACCCGCAAGAGTTAGTCGGTACCGTTAAGCAGCTTCTGCGAAGCTAGGAGCTTTCACTTGCATCAATACCCAAATAGGTCACGATAAGATTCTGACCCTACACAAACCTCCTAGAAAAATAGCAGGGGGTGCTGGGGGAGAAGAATTTTTATCAGTGGTGGCAATTTTGCCATGATGGATTGTCTTGAATCGGAAGGTAAACGGCTCTAAGTAAAAGTACTGACTCAGCCAAAGGATTCGGCGAAACATTCCCCTGATCTTTGAGCGACAGTAGTCAGAATGATTGCTAAAGTTGGGTTTTCCATTTCGAGCTTTGAGTTGACTTTTGAACGACTTAGTGCTTCACTTGCCTTCACCAAAGTTTCATCCATTTTTCCCCAATCCTCAAAACGGCTTTATGCAAATTAGTGCCAGGAACCGAGATGCTTAAAGGTATAGGGTATAAGTTAATGGGACGCATATAAAATGAATGATGAACTTAGGAACGCTTTTGTTGCTGCTGCGCTCGAAACCTTTAAAAACCTTTCGGAATGTCCTGAACTAAAAAACTACCGAATCTACTGCGAACCGGGAAAAACCCTCAGAAGAAAACTTCAGAAGCGTGCAGCACAAGGAAGAATCAGTACTCCAACGGCAACGGCTGTCTCCTCTTTGCCTTTTCGATGGGTACTGGTGGTGTCAGCGCAAAAGTCTGCACGCCAGTCAGTCTTGAAAGTACGGGGATATCGGCAAGCTTGACAGGTTGTCTGTTTTTGCAGGTGGTGCTTACAATTTATGGCTTTATCAATCAGGGTTTTCATTGTCCTTTGTTCATTGCTTGAGCTTCCTGCTACACTCTCTGGTTTCAATTGCTAAATTTGGCTCAGTCCTGAAAAACACCTACTGGTTGTCCAAACTGCTCAGAAACAGCCATGAAACCTTATCAGAAAATACCTATTTTAGAGTGTGGAGAGCCACTCGTACCGATTCCCTTAGAAGAGTTTGCCGTAGAATCACCTCATCCCTACGAGAAATTGGGAGCGCCTTATGGGGACGCTTCACCCTATCATCTGCGCGAGAGTGTGATCGCTGCCTTAATTACCGCACAAGTTGAACTCCAACGGCGGCATCCCGGTTGGCGCATTCAGATTTTTGATGCCTATCGACCCGTAGCTGTTCAACAATTTATGGTCGATCGCACCTTTGCGGAGGTCGTTCAAGCCCAACAATTAGACCCAGATTACTTATCAGACGCTCAGCGCGACACCATTTGGCAAAAAGTTTATCAAATTTGGGCAGTACCCAGCCCTAATCCCATGACACCGCCGCCTCACAGTACCGGTGCAGCCATCGATCTGACCCTCGTAGATGCCATAGGTCAGACGATTGACATGGGCTCAGCGATTGACGAACTCTCACCCCGTTCTCATCCCGACTACTACGCCAATCATTCAGAAAAACCCTATCATGAGCATCGGCAACTATTACGAGATGTAATGTATGCGGCTGGCTTCCGCCGTCATCCTGGCGAGTGGTGGCATTTCTCCTTGGGAGATCAGATGTGGGCGTGGTTGTGCAATCAAGATCAGCCGACGGTTACTGTTAGTGCACGTTATGGTCGCGTTCTGAGTAGGTAGGAGCCAGTCGAGACGTTCGGATGGAACGTCTGTACGAGTCAGGAGTCATAAGTCAGATAATGTAGGTAAAGAAGGTTTTGTTCAGCGCGTACCTCTAAAAACAAACAACGACTTATGGTTGCACCCCAGCGAGTATTTGTTCTTCTATTTAATGCCCGAACAGAAAACGAGGGAATTCACACGATTCGGATTGGCGATCGCAACAAGGTACTGATGTTTGAATCAGAAGATGATGCCACCCGTTTTGGGCTGTTGCTGGAAGCACAGGACTTCCCAGAAGCTACCGTAGAAGCGATCGGTGCCGATGAGATCGAGGAGTTTTGCCGCGCTAATGATTATGACTGGGAGCTGATTGAACCCGGACGGTTAGAAATTCCGCCAGAGGCTAATGTGGAACAACCCGACTGGCAAGCGAATGCCGATAAACCCAAAGAATCGGAAATTTCAGATCTAGACCGTATTCGTCGTCAGCTGGAAGGACTATTGTAAATATCCAGGGAATAAGGGAATAGGGCGAGCAAGTGAGTCGGTAAAAATTTCCAACCTTCAACCTTCAACCTTCAACCTTCCAACCTTTCAACCCTCTGACCAATGACCGATGACCAAACACTAAAAGCATGAATAATTTGGAGGAGCGGGGTCATCTGCTGACCGAGCAGATTAATCCTGACAGTCAGAACCTTGACCAGTTGACATCCCTGGAATTGGTGGATCTATTTAATCGCGAGGATGCCAAAACACTCAGTGCGATCGCGGCGGCACGAACTCAGCTAGCACAAGCCATTGACCTCACAGCTCTTGCCCTGAGTCGGGGGGGACGGCTATTCTACGTGGGAGCAGGAACGAGTGGGCGTTTAGGGGTACTGGATGCGGCGGAGTGTCCCCCTACCTTTTGTACACCTCCTGAACTAGTTCAGGGAATCATTGCCGGGGGCGCGGGAGCCCTAGTGCGGAGTTCGGAGGATTTGGAAGATCGATGCGAAGATGGGGCAGAAGCGATCGCCCATCGTCATGTTACGGAACTTGATGTTGTCGTCGGCATCACGGCAGGTGGCACCACACCCTTCGTTCATGGTGCTCTCCAAGCGGCTCGACAGCGAGGAGCAACAACAATTTTAATCGCCTGTGTTCCAACCGAGCAGGTGAGTACGGAGGCTGACTTGGATATTCGGCTGTTGGTCGGTCCAGAAGTTCTGGCTGGCTCGACGCGACTGAAAGCGGGTACCGTTACCAAGATGGCCTTGAACATCCTCTCCACCAGCGTGATGGTTCGGCTGGGCAAAGTCTACGGCAATCGGATGGTGGATGTTGCTGTGACCAACAAAAAACTTCATGACCGTGCGCTACGAATTCTGCAAGACCTCACTAGCCTGAGCCGGGAAGACGCAGGCTATTTATTAGAACGCAGTGGACGCCAGGTAAAACTAGCGCTCTTGATGCACTGGACAGGACTTGACAAAGAAGAAAGCGATCGCCTCCTAGCTGAACATCGCAGCGATCTCAGGCTCGCAGTTCAAAGCTGGACTAACAATAGTAAGGAGAAGAGTTGAGACTTTTTCTGCCCAATGCGGCGCTCTTGAGTACTAATACTCTTTGACTCAAGAAGTCTGAAGTGTAAAGGAGCTACTGCACAGCAGAACCCGAACGGTAGGATGAAATGTTTTTGGGGTAAGTGCCGGACTACGTTCCGCTACGCTAACACCCCGATTGAAAATGAGAGTTAGCAGGTGGGTTAATGCCAGTACTTTATCATTCATACTTCATCCTTCAGCCTTCACTCGATGCTTCTTCACAATCACCTATAAGAAACGACTAACTACCCTAAAATGTTTACTGGATCGGAGACGACTGCAACGGTATTAATCATTCT
The DNA here is from genome assembly GCF_036703385.1 of Allocoleopsis sp. Lineage (NCBI taxonomy): Bacteria > Bacillati > Cyanobacteriota > Cyanophyceae > Coleofasciculales > Coleofasciculaceae > Allocoleopsis > Allocoleopsis sp. The sequence continues at coordinate 31,676 of NZ_DATNPA010000182.1, forward strand.
CGTGGCGCTCGGCGTCATGGGTTGGGGCTTCAACCGTGCCCGAACTTACGGCAAACTGGGAATTTTAGCTTGGTTGCAGTCGGTGGTCTTGACAGCTCCCTGGTTATTGTTTTTCGGCTTAGTTGCGGCTGGGATTTACCTCAATTTCGTGGGTATCCTCTTTTTGTTGGTGGCTTCAGCTGGGCTGTACATCTACTTAGGCAAGCTTTTACGAGATGCGGGTCAGGATACGGTCTTGCAGGAACGAGCCAAGAAGCTGCTCAATGACAAAGCCGAAGCGCTCAATAGTTCTCAAAAGCCACAGGAGCAAGAATCAGTACCTACTGAGAAGCCAAGTGCACCTAACAATGGTACAAATCCGGCTATTGAGGTTGTTCCCATTCCAGCGGATGACCTCAAGCTCCTTCAAGGGATTTTTAGCATCGATACCTTCTTTGCCACGGAAACGATTCCTTATCAGGAAGGAGTAATCTTCAAAGGCAATATGCGGGGCACAGATCCAGAGGAAGTGTATTCCCGTTTAGCAACCAGTGTCAAAGAACGATTAGACGATCGCTACCGACTCTTTTTAGTCGAAAGCCCTGAAGGAAGACCTGTGATTATTGTTCTTCCTAGCAGCAATGATCCCCAACCTGCAACACTCCCTCAGCAAATTCTGGCTGTTGTCCTCCTCATTGCAACCCTTGCCACAACCTTGGAAGCGTCTGGGTTATTGCTTAACTTTGATCTGTTCAAAAGCCCAGAGCGCTTTCAGGAAGCCTTTCCCTTCGCGCTGGGAATTTGGACTGTTTTCGCGGCTCACGAACTAGGCCACTGGTGGCAAGCCATCCGTCACAAGGTGCGGCTCAGTTTACCTTTTTTCATTCCCAGTTGGCAAATCGGTTCCTTTGGTGCCATTACTCGCTTTGAGTCTTTAATACCCAACCGGGCGGCCTTGTTTGACATTTCCTTTGCTGGGCCAGCCGTCGGTGGGATCGTTGCCTTACTCATGCTTATTGTAGGATTGGCTCTCTCCCATGAGGGCAGTGCTTTCCAAGTCCCCGTTCAGTTTTTCCAGGGTTCGATCTTGGTGGGATCGCTGGCACGAGTTTTCCTGGGCTCTTCCTTACAAGGAAATCTTGTGGATGTGCACCCATTGACGATTATCGGTTGGCTAGGCTTGGTGGTGACGGCATTGAATTTAATGCCAGCAGGGCAACTGGATGGAGGGCGAGTTGTCCAAGCCATATACGGACGCAAAACCGCTCGACGTACTACCATTGCCACGTTGGTTGTCTTGGGAATTGTGGCGTTGGTGAATCCAGCCAATCCCATTGTTTTGTACTGGGCGATCGTGATTTTATTTCTGCAACGCGGTCTAGAGCGTCCGACGCTCAATGAACTCACCGAGCTCAATGACACGAGAGCCATTCTAGGATTGTTAGCGCTGTTTTTGATGGTGGCAACGCTGATCCCCTACACTCCGGCTTTGGCCGTTCGTCTGGGAATTGGGGGTTGAGGGGCTTTTGCCTTTTCCCAGCTCCTCAATCCCCCCTATGCGGGGGAAGAAATCTTGCTCCCCCTGGAGTTTCGGGGAGGGTTGGGGAGGGGTTTCTCGGATTTATGCAAGAGACCTCCATGAGCTGCGCTCACAACCAAGGATGAAAGTAGACTTTCAAGACAGGTCTAATCTTAATCAATTGTCATGCATTCCTTACCCAAGGTGCATGGCAATTCAGTATTTTCGCGGTTAAAATGAAATCTACTAAGCACGAAAATTAGTACACAGAGGGATTGACAAGGTTCTCTAAAATCAGATTGATTGCAGAACCCACTGTCCAAGGGCTAAGGTTATGCCTTCTGTCAAAAATTATGAACTTGCGTAAGCGCTCTTTGGAGTGCGCCATCAATTAAGCGCCGTGGTAGTCAATTTTCCTACCTCGCCGGAAACGTTTTTTTGCCTAGTTCCTCAGAGAATCCTGTTGCGCTAGGAAAGCATCTGCTCAAAAAATGAAACGAGTCAATGCTCCGGGGCAAAGCATTAATGCAAGTGCATTCTTTATTTCTTCGCCAGGAAGAGGTTTTTTCGGTTTCCGGAGCTACTCAGCATTGGGGTGCCTTTTATCTATGGATTAGTACGCTCAAGAGACTCAAGCACCACTTGCGAGGACTGCAATGGAAGACACAAATACTAGAGGGTATGCTACAGCAACATTCGAGAGAAAAGTGATTCAGCCGCGTCTGATCATCCAGGCATTGGCGTTTACAGGGATTTTGTACTTCTGTGTTGGTCAGACACCGCCAGAGACAACTAAGACACGGTTTCCCCCTGTTGAAACGAGAACGACCTTTTCAACCACCGTTGGTCATTCTGTGATATATCATGCCTCACAGCAGTCGGGTTTACCCGCCTCTGGTCTCCGCATTGTTCAGGTGAGACCGCAAACTTGGTCCGATAATTGCCTCGGGCTTGCTGATTCTAGGGGTTTTTGTACCCAAATGGCAGTCCCTGGTTGGCAAATTGCTGTGATGAGTGGGCAACAGCGCTGGATTTATCGCACGAACGCCTCAGGTTCGGTTATTAAGCTGGAGCGCGAAATCCCTTCACCTAGCTCATAACCTGACCTTGCTCAGGACGACGCATCTAATTGACATAATCATGACAGGCTTTTCAGTCTGTTTTTCTATGCTTTTAATTATTAAGTCATACCTAATCCGCCTTGATAAGCCCCTTTTTGCTTGAAGTCTTTTCTTTCTTGTGCCTTGTCTCCACTAACAAAAGGGGTATTTAACCCGGTTTTGGG
>NZ_DATNPA010000183.1:0-10252 GCF_036703385.1 Allocoleopsis sp.
CCACAGAATATCGGTCTGACCGTCATTGTTGAAGTCACCCGTGCCACCAATGCTCCAGTTGAGGTCATCTACCGGGGTAAGGACAACGCCTTGAGCAATATTCGTGCCATTCATCAACCAGGCGATATTTTGCCCCGTTGCCCCGTTGCGCCACAAAATATCGGTCTGACCGTCATTGTTGAAGTCACCCGTGCCGCCGATGCTCCAGTTGAGGTCATCTACCGGGGTAAGGGCAACGCCTTGAGCAATATTCGTGCCATTCATCAACCAGGCGATATTTTGCCCCGTTGCCTCGTTGTGCCATAAAATATCGGTCTGACCATCACTGTTGAAATCAGACCCAAGCGTTTCGCCAGCAATCACAGAAGCTTCAAATTCAACAACTGTGTAGTTTGTTCCTACTAAAATTTCTGTCGGTTTATCAGAATCAATGTTGGAAACAATTAAACTGTTATAATCCCCTGCCGATGACCCAAGAGTTTGACTTTGCCAAAGTACAGTTGATTTTTTAATACTGTATATTCCTGCTGTAGCAGCACTAGTAAATGTCAGCTCAGCCGTTCCATCTTGGTCAATGTCCTGTGCCTGTAATCCCACAATTGCAGACGAACTTACCTTAACATTGAATTTTTGTTGCAAAGTTTGACCATCAATTGCAACAATGTTTCCCTGATTGGTTCCTACAAGAATTTCTTTTTTGCCATCATTATCTATGTCATAAAGATCTAAACTTGTGTACCCCCCTGTAGAAGTCTGCTTTTGTTGATGAGAAATACCATCAATCACATAGAGGTTGTCTTTTAACGCTACCATTTCTGGAGCAGCATCGTTATCAACATTTCCTACTTGAACAAAATTAATATCTGACCAATAATCCCCCACATTAATGCTTTTCCATTCAACTGCACCGGTTGAACCATTGATGGCATAGACATACACTCCAGGGGCTCCAGTATGTTCTCTACCGCCTCCGGCAATTATCTCTGTTTGACCATCATTATCAACATCTGCGATGTCAACTGAATAAATTGGAGCGCCAGAATCATAAAAATAGGACTTTTCAATTGCCTTGCTTTGACCATTGATTACATAGATCGCTCCATCATACAACTTATCAGTTGCTACTACGATTTCTTGAACCCCGTCATTATCAACATCACCAATTTTTAAATCGTGGATACCTGTCCAGGCATATCCCCCAAACATATTACTCGGACTTTGCCATTCTAAGGCATGTGTTTCAGCATCATAGATGAAGATAGTACCATCGCTATAGCCGCTATCGCTTTTAAAAGATGCAAATACAATTTCTTGGTTGCCATCATTATCAATATCACCGACATCAATTGCATGAAATGGGCCATCAGTATGTTGGCTTTTCCATTCTTGCGTTAACGATGGGATTCCAGCAACATAAAGATGATCTGCTCCAGTAGAACTTGCACCAGATCCCCAAATAACTTCCAGATCACCGTCTCCATCTGTATCAAAGACTGCTATATCTGTAACTCCGTGATCCGGGTTATTAATCTGCCATTTTTGAGTTAAGGTAACAGGATCATAAGCATGGATTTTACCCCATTGACCATCACCATAAATTACCTCTTCAATACCATCATTATCCACATCAGTGACTAAAAGAGCATCAATATCGAGGTCTGTTTTTATTTGCCATTTGGGAGATTGAACATCTGCATCAAATGCCGTAATGTAATACCAAGGGGATGCCCCAATGATTTCTTGCATATTATCAGAATCAATATCTGATAACTCAATTGAAGAGCCAAAAGCACCCCCGGCATACTTCCATTCTTCTGTGGTGGTAGTACCATTCACTTCTAATACTACGCCATTTGCAAAAACGAGTTCGTTAGCTGCATCTGCATCTACATTCCCGACTTCAAGGTCACTTCCGCCATAGGAAATTTGCTGTTTGAGAGCCAGAGTAGTGCTATCATAAATGTAAGTTTTTTGATTGTCACAAACGATAATTTCTTTGATGGAATCATTATCAGCATCCGCCCAGAGAATCTGATTAATAGAAGTAGCGGGAGTATCGATATAACCCACTTCTTGTTGTGTGGCTCCATCGTATATATGTATCTCGCCATTGGCTAAACCAATAAAGATACTATAAATACCATCATTGTTAGTGTCAAAAGCAGCAATTTTAGAGATTCCTTGTGCCTGGAAATCACTTGTCCATTGCCGCTCATATTTTTGTGATGTTGGAGAATACTCAAGGATATACCAAAAATTGCTTGAGCCAAACGTAGAAGTCGAACCTCCGGCGATAATTTCAGTTAATCCATCATTGTCAATATCTGCCGTAATAATTCCAGTTGCTCCTATGCCGCTGCCATAAACTCCTACTTGCCAATCTTTTTCGACTAACAACGGGGATTGCTCATTAAAGACCATGACTTTTCTCTCCATGTAATTTATTTAAGAGGTAGCAGCTGATTGTGGACAAGTTATACAGGAAATCCGGACGACGAGTATAAAGCTGTCGCCTCAAGGCTGGGGCAGCTTAATCAGATACTTAGTAGCAAGAATCCTAGTCTTGCCATTTTCCTGCCCTGAATAAGTTGCTATTAACTACTCCGGAAAGATTCAATTTTTACGCAAAAGCTGCAATATTTTTACAAAAGTTAGCACTTTAAGGCGCTACGGCGAGCAAGCACACGTAAGCCTAGGATTCATGTCATACAGACAACCAACAAAAAATAACAAAGTTGGCGGACGGCGCTCCTTCCCTGCAATTTGAGTCGGGGGAGGAACGCCGACTTTCTGTGAGTAACCGACTCAGCCACCACTAACCGGTGGAATCAGTACCACTTCATCGCCATCTTGGAGAATAGCGTCTGGCTCAACGAACTGGAGATTGAGCCCAAAGCGGGTGAGGTTGCGCCATTGCTCAAGTTCTGGGTGTTCGGTAATGAGGGTATCTAATACAGCAGATACGGATGTTTGTGGGGGGAATTTCAGCGCTAGTTCTGGAACACCGTAGGCTTCTTGGTAGGCAGCGAATAGTTTGACAGTGACAGTAACAGTAGATTCAGACATATAACATTGATAAGGGAGAAATTGCCCCACATTAGCGGGATACACTTAGGGTACGTCTCGATTCGAGTTGAAATCCACAACAAACAGACACAACTAAATTGTCATGGTGCAACAAACTAGTGAGGTACTTGTACTAGAGGATGGACAAGCGCCGCCTCCAGGGACTACGACTCCACCCCGAAAGCCCAATTGGTATGACACATTTAGTTACATCGCGAATCCCGATCGCTTCTGCCGCCAAAATCTAGAACAGTATGGCCCCATCTTCAATACGGGGGTTTTTGGGGGAACGACCATCTTTTTGGGCGAGGCGAAGGCGATTCAAATGGCGTTTAATGGCGACTTGAAATATACAGAGATTGCCTTGCCAAGCACCACGATGGATATGTTCGGCGAGTATAGTCTGTTTCAGCGCCCTGATTTGCATCGCCAGCGCAAAAGTGCGCTGAGTCCTGGCCTAACGGGTCGTGCACTGGATGGATACCTGCCTTATATTAATGATGCGATCGCACAAGGCATCGAGCGCTGGCCTACCCCTAGTCGGATGGCACTATACCCAGCCGTAGAGCCAATCTGCTTTGACGTACTTGTCCCCTTGCTGCTGGGAGTTCGCTTGGATGACGCAAAGCCAGAAACGTTTGAGGGATTGCCTGTATCCTCCAAAGGCGAACTGAAGGCGTTGTATAAAACATTCTTTGACGGATTCTATGGCTTGTCCAAGTGGAAGTCTTCCTTCACAGCTTACGGTAGGGGACTGAAGGCACGCGCTGCACTGATCGATTTTATGCGTGCAGTTGTAAAAAAGCGGCGGACAGAGGGTAAGGCGATTGACCCCTCGGCGGATTTCCTCTCGATGATGCTAGCCAGTCAGCAGGAAAACCCAGATGGAGTATTTAGCGATGTACTGATTGAGAATCAGTGCTTGCTACAGTTGTGGGGGTCACACTACGAGATTTCAGGACTCGTGTCTTCGCTAATGTACCAATTCGGACGCTACCCGCAGGTAGTGCAGAAGTTACGAGAAGAACAGGCAAGGGTGCTGGGAGGACAGAACAATGTCAGTACGTTCTCATCCGCTGATTTGAAGCAGATGGAATTTCTGGAGGTGGCAATCAAGGAGACATTGCGAACACTACCTCCCAGTTCCACCGCCAACCGCCGACTCACCAAATCTGTAGTACTGGATGGCGTACTGTACGAGAAAGGTTGTGTCCTCATTGCAGAGCCACGCCTTGCCCACATCAGGCCAGAGCACTTTCATGAACCGGAGGTATTTGCTCCGGAGCGCTTTCTACCAGAACGCGGTGAAGGCAAAATGTATGAGTTCATTCCGTTTGGCGGCGGCGTCCATGCGTGCCTGGGGGCACAAATGGCGATGTTGGTGACTAAGGTGTTCGCCTCTCATGTACTGCGTCGCTTTGACTGGATGCTGACAGGTGAGGCTAAGTTTGTGCAGTTTCCCCTTAAGAGGATGGCTGATAATTACCAACTTGATATCAAACTGCGGGCTACTTAACCTGAATGTCACTGAAATAACGAGGCGGTTCGCCCCCCAACCCCCAATCCTGGGGGAGCCAGAGTTCAAAGTCCCCCAAAATTTGGGGATTTAGGGGGCAAATTCCGCATGAGATCGCTTAAGTTAGTGCCATTCTACTTAACCTTGATGCTGAGTCGTATCGCTGATTACTTTACCCTGCGGTAAATTACCCACCACTTTAGCCACATCAACACCTGTTGCCTGACGCAGTTGCTCTAAAAAAGACGCCATCTTTGTCACGTTGCTACCATTTTGAGCATCAATCACCGTCAAGTTTTGTACCTCTACCTCCGGCACGCCAGCCGCCATCGTTTTTAACAGGGGTTCCAGCTTCTGCAAGAGGAAGATTTCTCGTGCAGAGCTACCCGCCGTCTTCCAAGATTCCGCCAAGCGTTTTGTCCCGGCGGCTTGCGCCTTGCCGTCTTCCACGATACGAGCGGCATCTCCTCTGGCTTTGGCGATCGCTCTTTTACATTCTGCCTCTGCGGGTGCCACTACATCCGCCTGTAGCTGATTTTCCACCTGCTTAATACGCTCAGTTTGCACCGCCACTTCCGCCTGAACCCGTGCCACCTCGGAACCCACGACAGATTCTACTTCAGCCACTACTGCCGCTCGCTTCGTCAGAGCATCTCTCACTCGACGTTCCGCCTCCGCCTTCGCCACTTGCAAATCCCGCTCAATGCGTCTAAGTGAGGTTACTCGTTCATTTTCCGAGGCTTGGATAATGGATTGTGCTCTAGCTTTCGCTTCCGCGATTCGTGCATCTCGCAACAGTTCTGCTTGCTGTTTGCGTCCAATCGAATCCAGATAGCGAACTTCATCCGAGATATTCTTGATTTGCAAATTGTCGAGTACCAACCCCAGCTTTTCTAAGTCATCTTCTGCTTCTTCTAGCAAGATTTTGGCAAAAGCAATTTTGTCTTCGTTCACCTGTTCAGGTGTCAGGCTAGCTAAGACGCCTCGCAGATTTCCCTCTAGGGTTTCTTTTGCCAATTGTTCGATATCTTTACGACTTTTACCAAGAAGCCGCTCGATCGCATTATGAATTGTCGGTTCTTCACCCGCAATTTTGATATTGGCTACCCCTTCTACTGTTAGAGGAATCCCACCTTTTGAGTAGGCATTGGATACCCGCAGTTCGATAATCATGTTCGTTAAATCCATGCGGAAAGCACGCTCTAACAAAGGGACTTGAATGCTACTGCCTCCTTTGACTAAGCGGTATCCGACTTCCTTTCCATCGGCAATTTGGGTGCGATTTCCGGCAAAGATTAGAACTTCACTGGGTTGGCAAATATAGTAAAGATTACGAATAACCCAAAACCCCGCTCCTGTCCCAATTCCAAAGATTCCGAGTAGTAAGGCAATAATTTCCATGAGTTTTTCCTTAGTCTTGATTCAGTGGGTTGGATTGACGCTTCGCAGCCTTTCAGTAAGGTAATTTTTTAACGCAGAGAGACGCTGAGTTTTACGCAGAGGGACGCAAAGGTTTTTATAGCTGTCCTAAAGGATTCCTGAGAATCTCCCTTTCTCTCCTCTGTGCCCTCTGTGTCTCTGTGGTTTATCAAAAAAGCCAATCTCATAAATGATTTAGGATTGCTATCTTACCATCCGCTTAGTTCGTAGAATTAGAACACAAGGGCTACAGTTTATTTAGGCTCTGTTTTTCCGTTAATAAGGGTTGAACTCGATGATTATGGCTAAGAGTGCCGATTACATCAATCCCTAAGGTTTTATCAACATTATCTAGGAACTGTAAAACAATATCTGGATAAACGTTGACTATACTGGCTAACGATTTACCATCACCGTTATCAATGACATTCACTTTATCCAGTTGAATTCGCTTGGGAATTTGTACGACTTCTTTGAGTACCATTTCGATTTGCTGAATCAAGAACAGTTCGGAAGCATCCGCTCCTGTTTCTTGCCAGACTTGGGAGAGGATATCATTAACTAAGGCTGCCGCTTTGGCGTTTTCTTCGAGTACTGCTGCTTGCCCTCTAGCGCGAAGTTCTTTGGCTTGTCGCTGGGCTTCTGCGGGGAGGACTTCATCGGCTTCTAGGCGTAGGCGTTCTAACTCGGCTCTGAGTGCTTGTAGTACCTGTTCAGCTTTGGCTCTCTTTTCTTTGGCAGCGGCTGTGGTGATTTCTTCTTCTGAGCGAGATTTTTGTTCGAGTTTTGCCTTAATTTTGCGGAGTTCGTTCTCTTTTTCTAAGATGATAATCCGATTCTGAGTTTTGGCAACTTCGGCATGTTCTTCGCATTCAGCCTCTATTTGTTCAGCTTCAGCGATCGCATTCGATTCTGCAATTTCCGCATCTCGGATAATTAGGGCGATTTGCTTACGTCCCAAGGATTTGAGATAGTCTACATCATCGGAAACACTTTGAATTTTTAGGGTGTCTAGTTGTAATCCTAATTTAGTTAAGTCGCGGCTAACATCTGAGGCGATTCGTTCGGCAAAACTCAGGCGATCTTCGTTGAGTTCTTCAGGGGTGAGGGTAGCGACAACACCCCGCAGATAACCTTCCAGGGTTTCTCGTGAAACACGGGTGAGTTCCGAGCGATCGCGATCCAGAAATCGCTCGATCGCATTGCCAACAACTGCCGGATCGGTGGAGATTTTCACATTGGCGATCGCTTGAATATTCAGAGGTGTTCCCCCCTTGGCATAGGCATTCTTTACCTCTACCCGTACAGGCATGGTTGTTACATCCATACGCTTAATGGTTTCCACGATAGGAATACGAATAGCCCGCCCTCCAGTAAGTACTCGATAACCGATTTCTTGCCCATCTTTAGTACGGCGTTTTCGACCCGAAAGAATCAGGACTTCGTTAGGTTTGCAAATGCACAAAAAGGACTTGAGGAACCAGACGAATACAATGAGGCCAAAGATGGAAAGGGCGATGGGAAGGCTGCCCCAAAGTAGCCCCTCAAGGCCAGTCCTCTGGTTACTATCTGGGTTGTTGACTGGAACTTGTGCGACTTTTACAACGGCAACATCTTGCTCAAAGAAGGATTTAAATGGGGGTTGAATGCTCATAGTTAGATTAGGTGGTTATAGAGAAGGAACTAGGATTGTCTTGTCAGTTGATTGATAACGAACCACGGAGGCGCAGAGAACGCGGAGTAGAGAATGGAAGAGAGAGTTTTTGATTTTGGCAGACAGATGCTAGGACAGTTGGAGTTTGCTTGTTGAGTTTTGTCAATAGTCTGATGAATGGGTAAATGCCTCTTCGGAGACAACCCATACCTTATTTCGTTTCATACCGACAATAAATACGCGATCGCCTCGGCTAAATTCTCCAGATTCATCTGTAAAGGCCGTGAAATCAACTAAAGAGCCTTTCACATTGACGCGCACTTTTCCTGGCGTATTGGAATTAAATGGGATTTCAACGGTACCTGAACGACCAACCACATTATTGCTACGAACTAAACTATCTACCACTTGGCGTCGTCGTTGGATATAAATCAACCACACCACCAGAACACCCAAAACGATACCAATACCAATGGAAACGCAGGCGATCATTACAATTGGATTATTCATCGCCACCTCCATCAATGGCGTAAGCCTGACTTGCCTGACTCATAGAGGTTCTGTGTGATATATATGTTTTTACTACATTAGCGTCGGTCTAAATTCCCAGAATTGGGTGTAGGGCAATTGAGAGAAGGTTGCGGATGAATTAGCCACCGCAGCCACCACAGCCGCCACAGCCACCACAACCTCCACCACCGCAGCCACTATCACCTCCAACCCAGCCACTATCGCCGCTACTACTGGTACCTGTATCTGTACTTGGAGACGGTACTAACAAGCGCTTTAAGTCAGCCAATGAATGGTCTACCAAAACGGTGCTACCGAATAAAGCGAACGCTAATCCGATTTGCTCGAATTCAGACTCGCTGGGTTGTTGCAGATTCTGGTGTTTGGCTTGCAGGTTAGTCAGTGTGCGATCGCCATAACGACTGCGGTAGGGTTTCTCTAGCACAACGAAGCCCACTATTGCCGTAATGATGCACAAAATAATCAGGAAACCCACAGGCTTATGTCGAGACATTCCCACCCCAATCTTGGCCATCCCTAGTAGCAATACAGCCATGATAGGTAGTGCAGACATGAACTCAATGGCGTTAGCTTGATTGGTGTTCACTAACAAACCCAGGTTTTGCAGCCGCTCTCTGATTAAGCGACTCGCGGATATAGCACTTTGCCGAATTTGGGAGGGTTTACCGCTTTTCTCCACCGCTTGTGCGATCGCACATTCCAGGGAATGGCTGTCACTGGGCAGTGCAGTACCCAATTGCAACGTGTTTGTCTGTGTTTGCAAATGTCCTTGCTGGACAAGACTAACGATAGCCGCATCAACAGCCCGCGAGCTGTTACCAGCCAAATAAGCTATCTCATAGGTATCCAGCGAACTCGATGCATCAGACCCAAGAAGAAGATATGGCAGACACCAACGCAGAATCCACGCCAAGATAATGGCAGCACTTGCCACTAATAAGTAAAAGTTGAGAAAGTCTGACCCCTTGAAATCAAGCGGATTGCCGATCGCAGCCAATCCTAACGGCATACAACCTGTAATAGTTAGGGCTAACACTAACAACACGACTGCAATTGGCGATCGCTCTCGATACAGTTTAGATAACTCTATTTGAGGTTTCGGTAAGACCCAGTTTTGCTGAGTATTAACTCGTCGGAAATGAATGTCGCGACCAAAACGAAGGTCGGGAGAAGGCCAGATGTCGGCGGGTGGTGCTTGCCCAAAAAAGCCTTCATAGCTTATCAGCGTCTTAGTATACCAATCATTGAATTTATGATGTTCCCTGCGACCTCCGCGAGTCGGCCCATGATGGAGTAGGGTTTGCAAGACATTCGGGCAAAACTCGCCCCAATACGAATGGGTATAAATCAGATGCAGATGCCAGACTTGATCGACCTGATCGGATGGCGTCACTGGATGTCCCGCAACCACAGCTAAAAACGCGAACTTCTTGTATTCGTCGATGACACGCTGGGTGTACTCAGCACTCCAGCCGTTATCTCTAGCCAGTCGCTTGCTGAAGGAAAGGTCAGAATCAGGGTCATCTAGGGAAAACCCTTGAATGCGTTTGTAAAGTTCAGCTTGCTGGTCGTTCATCTGTATCTCTGGTTTGGAACATCAAAACAATCAACAGTTGGGGATGCTTGTCCTACTCAGTGGTATATAGCTCTGGATCTGTGGCACTTATGCAAGAAAGTTCAATATAAATCAGTCACTGATTTTTGGTTCCAAATCATCCCCCTGTTCAACAACGCTCAACTCAGGGTTAGGTCGGCGCTTCTTGCCATCGAGTAAGGAACTGACTGTCATGTCTCCCATCACGTTGATGACTGTACGGCAGCGATCGAGGAACCAGTCCACGGTTACCAGTAAGGCAATATACTGAGTGGGTAAACCCACGGCAGTAAAAACCAGTGTCATCGTGACCAACCCAGCTTCGGGAATCCCCGCCGCACCCACAGACGCAACGATAGAGGTAAGGACAACCACAAGCTGCTGGGGTAAGGAAAGGGGAATATTCAGCACTTGGGCGATAAACAGAGCAGACATCGCCTCGTAGAGAGCCGTACCATCATTGTTGAAATTG
>NZ_DATNPA010000184.1:0-11946 GCF_036703385.1 Allocoleopsis sp.
CACTCCTTATGCCCTAGCTGAAACAGAACTTCCTGAAGACTTTTACGTACTCTATCGCATTGTGGAACGGGTAGCTCGTGCTAACAACCTCGACCAACATCCTTGGCGGGTGGTTATTGACTCTGAATATGACATCAATGCTCACGCCACTGACGCCAATTTGATTGTGGTTAATCGGGGGCTGCTTGACCAGTTGGCAGGAGATAGCTCTGCCGTTGCCTGCGTTGTCGGTCATGAAATGGCACACCATGCTCATCGACACATTGCCATCCGTAGCAGTGAGTACGCCAAAGAAGTGGAGCAGATTGAGAGATTAAACCCGTCTAAACGAGTGCAACGCATGGCTGACTTGAATAAGCGCATGGGTCAGTTGAGTCGATTGCAAGAGTTAGACGCCGATGCCTCTGGGTATGAGTATGCCGTCCAAGACGGCTTTGAACCCGAAGGGTGTTTGCGTAGCCTGGATATTCTCTCTCGATTACCCGGAAGCGGACATGCTAGCGAAACGCACCCATCTGTGCAAGAGCGACTGACTGCTATCCAAGCGCTCATCAAGAAACATCCCCCTGAGGAACTAGCGCTGGTTGGTCGTCGGCATCTTCGCAGCACTCAGGCTTTGACCTATTACTGGTCGGCAGATGAAAAGTGGTTACGGATTAATTCTAGTCGTGGTGACTGTTTTAAGTGTGACTTAGACCGTGTTTTAACTAATCGGTGAATTCTTAAAGAACTCACATGTCTACCAGTATCAAGACTCAATATTAAGACTTTACCGGGAGGTGAATGTGTTGCCAAGTTCTACTCTAATCTGTTCGCTGGCAAAGGCTACTTCTCTACCAACCTTTACTGTTAATTCATCCTTGTTCTGGTTTAGTAGTGCAGTTATTTTTTGTCTGATGGAATTGGTTCTCCCAAACACTTGGGCGAAAAAATACAAACTTGTCCCCTTGATTATGGGAGCTAGTTCTCTAGTTGTAGCGCTCTTTCAATGGCGTTATGCCTTCCTAGACGATGGAAGATTGCAACTTGCCTATTGGATGGGACTTTCAACCGCTTGCGTTATCTGGGTACGTCCAATGTTACTCAGGAAGAAAAAATTTGTGGTTCTAGATGCAACGGAGGGGCAGACACTAACGGAAATTTTACCAGGACAAACGGGACAAGTTCTGTATGAAGGCTGTTTGTGGCAAGCTCGCACAGAGGGTTATCAAGGTGCGATCGCATCCCATCAGAGAGTTTACGTTGTGCGTCGGGAAGGAAATATGTTGATTGTACTGCCAGAAAACTTGTTTCAGAAATAAGCCAGTCAAAATTCAAACGTCTGGTAGGGGCGGGTTTAACGGGCTACACAACAAAATCTATGGATTCACGGACATTGCCAAACCTGCCCGTACAAAAGGTAAAACGCAAAAAGAGTTAATAGGAGGTTAAGGCTTTGTGGAGTTTACTATTATCGGTTTACTGGCGCAGACGACAACTAACTCACCCTTTGTATTTAGTCCACCTTGGTTTTGGTTGACAGCAGGAGTTATTCTTTGCACAAGCGAGTTATTTATCCACAAAATTCAGGCGAATAAATACAGACTAATCGCCTTGATTATGGGAGTTAATGCTCTGATTGTATCGTTAATTTTGTGGCAGTTTACGACCATCATGGATTTGGATTGGCAGTACATCATGTACGAAGACTTTCAGTTACATATTATGTTCTGGATGGGACTGTCTTTAACGAGTGTTATCTGGGTGCGTCCGATGTTTATCAAGCGTAAAACGTACAGGATTCAGGAGACAACTGAGGCGATGACTTTAAGTGAAATTTTGCCAGGACAAACCGGACGAGTGCTTTATGAAGGATGTTCTTGGCAAGGTCGTTGCGAGAACTACCAAAGTGAGATCGCCTCCAACCAGAAGGTTTATGTTTTGCGTCGAGAAGGCAACACGTTGATTGTAGCTTCAGAGAAGTTGTTCCATTCTTAAACTAAGTCAACTAATTTGGGATTTTAGATTTTGAATTGACTTCTCTTTCATCAGTTCGTTTTCAGATTCATTCATCAGGAGATTTATCATGTTTCAATGGCTGTTAATGGCATTTTTAGGTCTGACGGGAACTGCTACTGTTGCCAACAGTGTCAAAATTATCAAACAAGGGGACGAAGCTTTAGTTGAGGTTTTAGGTAAGTATGAAGGGAAGAAACTGGAACCCGGTCTTACCTTTCTTATTCCCTTTATCGAATATGTAACTTACAAAGCCACTCTCCGAGAACAAATCTTAGAGGTTCCCATTAAAGAATATACCACACGAGATAAGGTTTCTGTCACCGTTGATATTGTAGTCTACTGGCGAATTACAGACATTGAGAAAGCATATTATAAGGTGCAAAATCTCAAAGCAGCAATGCTGAATTTGCTACTAACTTTGATTCGTTCTGAAATTGCCAAAATGGATTTGGAGGAAATCTTTACTGCTCGAAATGAAATTAATGAAGTGATGGTACGAGAGTTGGATATCGCTACCGAACCTTGGGGAGTGAAGGTCACGCGGGTCGAATTGCGCGACTTTACCATTGGGCATAAGGTGGTGCATGAAGCCTTAAAAGCTCCATCGAACAGTTTAACTAAAGCCGTTCATCGTTAGGTTAAGGAATTGTGCGATCGCTTAGTCTATAAATTGAGCGATCGCCCTACCAATGGAGCATGTAAGTTAGTTCTTCGTCAAATCCCCTATTCGTCGCTGAGTGTAGTCATGGATATTTCTGCTTCTATTTTCATTTTCTTGGTGAGCTTTGTATTTTTGATTAATATATTGTTAATAGTCTATGTATTTCTATTTTGGAAAATAACTCAACCTCTGACTCCTCTAGATATGGTTTTTCTAGGGCTACCTATAGGTGTTGTATTATTAATCACTGGTTTTATTCTCGTTAATATGAATGGCACTGACTTAAGAAGTTCTTGACCTCACCAACCAACCCTTGTACAGGGGGTCTCTAGGTAGGCACTCCGTCCCCCAGTGGGGGGATTGGGGGGAAACCCCCCAATCTGGGGTTTTTTCAAAGAACGATTACTTCTTGCTTAAGTCAATGCCATTCGACTTAACATAAATAGCGTTGCAATAATCCAATCATCACCTCCGGCTTTTCCAAATGTGGCAATACCCCAGTTTCCGGAATCACCTCAAATCCTCGAATCACTTCCGGGTTCAAACCTGTCAAACGCTGCCCCACCTCTGAGCGGGTAAACTGAGCCTCTTCTCCCCAAAATATAACAGTCGGCACCTTTAGTTGCGGGATATAAAAGGACAAATCAAAGTATAGGTCACCCCTCAAAAAAGCTAACGCAGCGTATTCTGCATTGGGTTGTTGGGCGGAGGCTAAATAAGCCTCTACCATTTCCTGTGATACTCGTTCTGGGTTGGCAAACAGAAACTGCACCAGAAAGTTAGTCACAGCCACTTCATTCGTCGCCCCTAAGGTATAAATCAGGTTGTTTAACAGCGGTATTCTAATTACATTGAGTGGTAATCTGCGCCCAGCATCTTGTCCAAAGTCAGCAAACCCTGATGGACACACCAAAAATAGTGCCTTGAACAATTCCGGACGTTCAATGGCAAGGCGAATCACCAAAGCACCTGTGAGGGAAGACGCCACAACAGGTACTGGAGAGTCACTCACCTGGGAGAGAAACTCCGCCAGAGTCGTCAAGTAGTCACTCACCTGATAATCTCGGATGGGGTGAGCCGATTGCCCCCAGCCAATCAAGTCGGGCGCAATGACTCGGTAAGTGGTAGCAAAAGCGGGATACACTTTAGACCACTCGTAAGCAGAAGCCCCACCGCCAAAATTATGCAGGAATATGAGTGGAGGTAATTCCTCCTGTTCTGGGTTGGCTAGTATCCAAGGGAGTGCGACTGGAGTGTAGTACACCATCGAACCCAAGGAGGTATCAACTACTTTTAGCCCAAATCCAGGGGGTTGAAACTGAAGCATCAATGTCAGGCTCGAAGCCTCAAAGAGAGAATCGCTATTTTCTTATGGTGTGGTGAAACTTAAATCTTGACAACTTCCAGACTTATTTGAGAGAGCGATCGCTCTTGGAACGGGAGTAATAACAGTATACCTCTTGCTCTCATTCGATTTCTGCTCCCCTAACCCCCCAACTTTGGGGGAATCGGAATCTCCAAGTCACTCAGTATTGGGGGATTTAGGGAGCATTCCAAGATTTATGCAAGAGGTCTAGTATTGAGTGAGCAGTGAACAGTTAGTTACTGCTCACTGCTCAGTGTTTTAACTGAATCCGCAAAAAGCCCCGCACGTAGCCAATAGCAAGTGCGTGGGTTCTTCACAATAAACTACACGATAGAAGCTGACGAATCTTCTGGGGTTGCTGGGAGTTGTGTAGACATGGAGAATGTTTAATTTTTTCGTGATAAAGCGCAATCAAAAAATCAATTTCTTTTCGGGCTATTTTCCGCAAACGCTGAGGAAGTGTAGGTTCGACAATATCGTAGGTTTCTACAGCTTCTTCCAGCAAATCAAGTACTTCTTCAGGAACTGCATCCTGATACTGGGATGTTCTTTCCGCTGGCACATCAGCTACCATCTGACTAAAATCTTGCTCAGCAAAAGCCTCCAAATCCTTAAAGTCCATATTCATTCTTGTCACCCTGATTAAATGCAAAACGTCAATATCTGTTGAAAACCTTTCTATTTCCAGTTTTACTTATTATCACGATATCTGCAATCGCTAAGCTTTTGGATGGAGCTTTTCTCATGAACTCAATTAACTGGCTAGTCTGAGACTAATCAGGTCGTCATTCATTGAGTTTACTTATCTTTCATCCAGTCAAAGTGCCACAGCTTAATCAATGGATTTATGAAATTAGACACTTTCTCTAGATTTCTATAGAGATAAACGTTTAAACCAATATTTAACTCTACCTAACGAACTATTTTAAGTCAGTATTTTGGTTGCCTGAATAACATACTATAGAAAGATTGTCAGCTTTTAGTTTTAAATCTTTATAATGAATTTAGATATGGACATAACCAAGAAAAATTTTGTGAAAACTATTGAACCGCGATCGCACAAATAGGCATTAACAAGCTCATGGATAACCAAGTTCTACCTGCTATTTTAGAGAAAATTTTGACCAACGACAGTGAACCGGATGCTGTCTTTTCTGCGCTGCTGCCAGCTTTGGGTGAGGTGTTCCAGGGTGATAGCAAAGCAGGACACGCTAGCATCCATCGCTGCTTTCTCTACCTACGTAACCCACACACGAAAATTGGTAAAATCGCTTACTGCTGGCGTCGCAGCGATCGCTATCCCGATGTCACTGACTCGGATTGGAAACCCGAACCAGAATCTTTACCCGATGAAGACCCACTTTTTGCAGCCGCATTGCGTGCCCAGCCCTCTATCTTTGTTGAAGATGTTGAGACAGCTAGCCCAGAGGTAGTTAACCGGGATTTTGAGCGAAAAAACTTTGGACACAGAGCACTAATTCATTCTCACCTGTGCCAGGACGGTCTTTTATGGGGAATTCTGCAACCCTGTGTCTTCGAGCAGCCCAGAGTATGGACTGATTTTGATCGCGCTGTGATTGCTCAAGTCGAGAAACAAATTACACCCCTTGCGATCGCCTATGTCAAGGCGGCTGGGGTTTGATGTGTCATTTCCCTGGTCAATCTAACCCCTAGGGCGTGTTTTCAAACTCTAAATTTACCTGTGTCTTGCGAAGAAGATCCCCCCTATCCCCCCTTAAAAAGGGGGGAGAATCAACTCAAAGTCCCCTTTTTTAAGGGGAATTTAGGGGGCTCTCCGGGTTTGAAGACACGCCCTAGCCCCTATTTCCCTAAGAGATTTTTATACTGAAGAAAACAGTGAGGATGCGGTTGTGACAGAAAAAAATCGCTCTCGATGGGATGCTGGCAGATTTTTAGAAACACTGACCTACTTCGAGGTCATTCCTTTCCTTAGCTGCCTAAAGCGGCTGTTTACAGGAAGCCGCGACCAAGCTAAACAACAAAGCCAGAGTAGAGGACAATCAATGGGAGTGATACTCGTAGCTGGAGCAACTGGAGGCGTCGGTAAGCGAGTTGTGCGGCGTCTGTTGGAGCGCAACTATCAGGTACGTGCCCTAGTCAGGGATTCCCAGAGAGCAAGGGAAATACTGGGTGGCAAAGTAGAACTGTTTGAGGCAGACATCACCATCCCAGAAACATTGACACCTCAACTGATGAATAATGTTTCTGCGATCGTCTGTTGCACCGGAGTTCGGGTACAACCCGTCGAAGGTGACACCCCTGACCGTGCTAAATATTATCAGGGCATCAAATTCTATATGCCGGAAGTTGTGGATAGCCCTGAAATCGTGGACTATCAGGGTATCAACAACCTTGTGCAAGCTGCCGCTAGGAGTTTACCAAAGGCCGCATCAACACTGCTGTTTGATTTTAAAACCCCCACACAGGACATGAAAGAAACCTGGGGGGCTGTAGATGATGTAGTGATGGGAGGCGTCAGTGAGAGTTCGATACGACTGATTGATAATGCAGCGTTGTTCACGGGTATCGTCTCAACAGCCAACTCTGGGGGCTTTGCTTCCGTTCGCACCCGCAATTTCGACCCACCCCTGAATTTAGCAGAGTATGAGGGCATCGAAGTGCGCGTGAAAGGAGATGGGCAGCGCTATAAGTTCATCCTGCGTTCAGAAGCTAAATGGGATGGCATTTCCTACTGCTATTCTTTCGATACGGAAAAAGACTGCTGGATTGATGTTCGCATCCCCTTTGAGGCACTGATTCCAGTATTTCGCGCTA
Source organism: Allocoleopsis sp. (assembly GCF_036703385.1). Classification (NCBI taxonomy): domain Bacteria; kingdom Bacillati; phylum Cyanobacteriota; class Cyanophyceae; order Coleofasciculales; family Coleofasciculaceae; genus Allocoleopsis; species Allocoleopsis sp. The sequence goes on from NZ_DATNPA010000184.1 coordinate 6,822, forward strand.
AAACCTTAAAAGACACTCCGGGATTTGATTCCAGCCAGGTCTATGCATTGCAGCTAATGCTCAGTAAGTTTGAGTATGACGGATCACTCAATCCAAAATTTGCGCCGGGAGGCTTTGCCTTGCAAGTGGAAACGGTTAAAGCCTATGGCGGTGCTACGAAGACACTGTTTATCATGATTAGCTCTGCTGGCGTAACGCGTCCGGGGCGTCCGGGAATCAACTTGGAGGAAGAACCGCCAGCTGTGCGGATGAATGACCAATTGGGAGGAATTCTCACTTGGAAACTCAGAGGTGAGGATGCTGTGCGGGAGAGTGGAGTACCGTACACCATCATCAGGCCATGTGCCTTAACCGAAGAACCGGGAGGTAAAGCCTTGGTATTCGAGCAAGGTGACAATATTCGGGGCAAAGTCAGTCGGGAAGATATTGCTGAGCTTTGTCTTCAGATACTAGAGCAACCCAAGGCTTGCAACTGTACTTTTGAAGTGAAGGAAGAAGCAAATGAAGTTCGCTCCCCAAGCTGGGAAAGTTTGTTCTCTCGATTAAAAGCTGATGATTTACCTTAACAAAGAATGATTGTCCAGAAAAAGAAAACTTCTACTCTGACTCTTGTCTTAATTGCCTCAGTTTCCCTGACAGCCTGCTCATTGGGTCAGAAACGCTCCCGCGAAGTTTATCGTAACCTTACTGACTGTAGCCGTGAATGGGGAGGGGTAGATAAGTGCGAACCGATAACCGATGGGTCTTACCCATCAGGCTACTACTATAGTCCCTACTACGGCACAAGGGGGGGCAGAATATACTACTACCCAAGGTCTAGCAATCAACCTCAATCTGTTCCTGCCGATAAAGACTATGGAACGCATTATTCTTGAACCTATTGCGGACTGGCAACAAAAGTGCGAGGAGGTGGGATTTCACTTCTCCTACCTCAACGATCGCCCCTATTGGAATGAGGGAGCTTGCTACTGCTTCAGCGTACAAGAGCTCGATGAGCTAGAGCAAGTAACGGAGGATTTACATCAGCTATGCTTGGAAGCGATAGACCGAATTATCCGCGAAGAGCGCTTCCAGCAACTGTGCATTTCTCCCGATTTTGCCGAGTTGTGCCGCAGGTCTTGGGAAAGGGACGACCCGACCCTCTACGGCCGCTTTGACCTCGCCTACGATGGAAAAAATCCCCCAAAGCTTTTAGAATACAATGCCGACACCCCCACAGCCCTTTTAGAGGCGAGTGTGGTTCAGTGGACTTGGTTGGAAGAAGTCTTTCCCACAGCCGACCAGTTCAACTCCATCCATGAAAAGCTACTAACTGCTTTCCAAGAAATAGACTGGCTCCGAGAACAAACTCTTTATTTCACCTGTGTTCGAGACAGCAAGGAAGATTTGGGTACAGTTGAGTACCTGCGCGACTTGGCAATTCAGGCAGGATTAGAAACACAACACATCTTCATTGAGGATATTGGTTGGAGTCGTAGCGAAGAAGTGTTTTGTGACCTCGATAATCAAGTTATTCAGAGCCTGTTCAAACTGTACCCTTGGGAATGGTTGATTAGGGAACCCTTTGGACAGTATTTGTTAACAGAGCCAGTAAGGCTTCTAGAGCCAGCTTGGAAACTGATTCTCAGTAACAAAGCAATTCTGCCCATCCTTTGGGAGTTCTTTCCCAACCACCCTAACTTACTCCCAAGTTCTTTCAATGCATTTCAGTTATCTAATCTGTCTCAACTAGCCAGACGCTCAGATGTGTGAGGCTGCAACAGAGAGACCAACTCATTAACTCCCCGTTGTACGTATCGTGACACAGTGATTGGGCTCACACCAATCTTCTTCGCTACTTCCTGACGCGGTAAATCCTGGAAAAACACCGATTCAAGTGCTATCTGAGTTTTCTTATCCAGCTGACTGATAGCTCCTTGGAGCTGTTGTCGCTCTTCTTCTCGATGCCGCCAAGCTTCCGCTTGGAGATCAGTTAGCGTCTCTCCAAAAGTTGTGGGGCTATCCGCCGTCTGACTTACAGTTACATCCAAGCTTAAGGGCAAGCAATTTTGAGTCACCAACTTACTCTCTAGCCACTGTTTGAGAGATATCTGTAGCGCTTGAGCAATCTCGGCATCTTTGGGGAGGCGTCCCAGAGTTAGTGTTAATTCTTTAGTTACTCTTCGGCCTTCCCGCTGAATATCATGCCAGCGGCGAGGAATCTTGACCAGAGAGCCTTTATCGCGTAGATAATGTAGCATCTCGCCGCGAATGTAAGGCATAGCAAATGAACTGAAGGCACAACCTTGATAAGGGTTGAATCGTTCGATCGCACGAATTAAGCCAATAAAGCCAATTTGCTGCAAATCCTCATAGGATTCGCGACACTGCTGACTGATTCGATAAGCCATCTGTCTCACCAGCCCTGCATTAAGCTGTACTAGCTGATTGCGAACTTTTATAGAAGGATTGCGGTGGTAAGCAATCAAAAGTTCCATTCCCCGAAAACGTACAGACTGAGTTGCCATTGTCCAAAAATCCCAGCAGTGCAAACCGATCCCCTTAAGCGGCTTGGTCTAACCAAGTCATCTTGAATTCATTGTCTGTACAGCCAAAGGAATACACCATCGTTGTTCTACGGAAATAAAAACCCTTCCTTTTTTGAGTCTCCGCATAAATACGCAGATTTCATCCACCACATCTGTTGTGTGCCAGCCACCTAGGTCTTCAGGTAAAGCCTCAAAACCCTTGCTGTGCTTTCTCCTGGCTAATCTCCTGGGTTCTCAGTCACAATAGAAGCAAATAACAATTGCTGTTTGTAAATAATCGGTAAAGTTCCGAGGAATTCTCATGAGCAACACCAGTAACTTTCGTCAGGCACTTCGCGAAGCTAAAGGTCAAGCTTTAGTTGGCCCTAACGTGATCGCCAACGCTCTGCCCTACGTCGGTGGCGGACTTGTCTTAACCGCACTCGGTACCTATGGAGGTCTTAGTGTTCTCCGTTCCAACCCAGGATTATTCATGACCACCTTCTGGGTTGCCTTTATTGTTGAAATCGCTCTTTTCTTCGTCGCGAGTGGCGTTGCCCGAAAAGGGAACAATAGCGTTGCGCTGCCCTTGTTGGCAACCTACAGTCTGCTGTCTGGTTATACCCTCAGCGGTCTGGTATTCCTGGCTCTAAAAACACCGGGTGTGGGTTTAGCCGGGATTGGCTTTGCGGCTTTGAGCTGTGGAGTCACCTTTATTGGTGCCAGACAGATTGGCTCCAATCTGTCTGAGGAAGACGGCATGGCGCTAACCAAAACAGTACAGCTTGGCATTATTGCCCTGGTTGTTGTGGTAGTCGCTCAAGTCCTATTGTCCTTCTTTGGCATCTACACTCCCTCTTGGCTAGAAATTGGGATTTCTGGCGTTGGGGTCTTGCTGTTTGTCGGTGCAGCAGTGGTAGATTTCTATATCCTGCCTCGCTCCTACCGTGATGAAGAGTATCTGCCTGCCGCACTCTCAATGTACCTAACTTACATCAACTTGTTCATCTTTATTTTGCGGCTGCTCATCGCCATTAACAGTCGGGATTAACTCAATTCCATCAACCCAAGGGTAGGGGTACGGACTGCCGTACCCCTACTTTTGTTTTAGGGGACAAACTCTGGTTACAATCGACAATAGACCTCTTGCAAAAGTAAATTTTTACCCCCCTAGCCCCCCAAGAAAAAAAGGCTTCGTCCTTTGTCCTCTCCCCTCTTAGGGGAGAACGAGAGGGGTGGAGGGAACATGAGTTCAAAGTCCCCCTAAATTGGGGGATTTAGGGGGAATTCTAGGATTTATGCAAGAGGTCTAATGCAACCCTCAAGTGGTCGCGAAGGACTGCAATTATTATGGAAGCATTAGACATTAAACGCGAAGTCGAAACGTTGTCACAGCGCCTGGGTAAAACCCAGGACTATCTTTGACGTTGCCGCTCTCAACGCCAAAATTCAAGACTTAGAGCAACTAGCGGCTCAACCCGATTTTTGGGATGATCAGAACGCAGCTCAGCAAACGCTGCAACAACTCAATGACCTGAAATCCAACCTGAAGCAGTACGATCAGTGGCAAGCGACGCTGGAAGATGCAAAAGCAGTTTTGGAACTGCTAGAACTAGAAGCTGACGAGACTCTGCTCACAGAAGCTCAAACCAACCTAACTCAGCTTGGCCATGAACTCGATCGCTGGGAGTTAGAACAGCTTCTATCAGGCCCCTACGATGCAAAAGGTGCTGTCCTCACTATCAATGCGGGTGCTGGTGGTACGGATGCCCAAGATTGGGCAGAAATGCTACTCCGAATGTATTCCCGTTGGGCAGAGAAGCGCGGCTACAAAGTACACCTCGCAGAAAAATCCGAGGGGGATGAAGCGGGGATTAAGTCAGTCACCCTGGAGATTGATGGGCGTCACGCCTATGGTTACCTGAGAGCAGAGAAAGGGACGCACCGCCTCGTCCGGATTTCTCCATTCAATGCCAACGGCAAGCGCCAAACTAGTTTTGCTGGGGTGGAAGTGATGCCGCTGATCGATAACTCGGTTGAGCTTGACATTCCCGACAAAGATTTAGAAATCACAACCTCCCGTGCTGGCGGTAAAGGTGGGCAAAACGTCAACAAGGTGGAAACCGCTGTGCGGATTCGGCATATCCCTACCGGGCTTGCTGTGCGCTGTACGGAGGAGCGCAGTCAACTGCAAAACAAGGAAAAAGCCCTAGCCATTCTCAAAGCCAAGCTGCTGATTATTGCTCAAGAACAACGCGCTAAAGAAATTGCTGAAATTCGAGGTGACATGGTAGAAGCGGCTTGGGGTAACCAAATTCGTAATTACGTCTTTCATCCTTACCAAATGGTGAAAGACCTGCGCACGAATGTGGAAACTACAGCCGTTGGGGATGTGATGGACGGCGAACTCGACCCATTTATTGAAGCGTACCTCCGTCAGGAAAATCAGCTGATTTGAAAATAGGCTGGGGAAGCTGGAGACGCTATGCTTTTAAGCTGTTGCGCGTAAAACCTTGCATATTTCCTGTGATGTTGGGGAGTCGGGAGTTGTCGATAGGGGGATTCCCACCTACGCTGGCATCCCTTTCGAGGTGAATGGGTAGCTTATGCCAGTCATC
>NZ_DATNPA010000185.1:0-10499 GCF_036703385.1 Allocoleopsis sp.
TAGCGATTAGTAAATCAATGTTGTCAATCTGTCCCTCTACTAAATCTAAATTTTCTATGGCTTATCAATCACACTAATAATCTTAGTCAGTAGCCTGTTGGTAGCCAATACAATGAATTGTCTATTTAGCGTTTAGTTCAGTTATATTTCTAGATATAGATAGGTTATAAATCCCTGTGTTATATCGATTGATAACAATTAATAGTGGAGAAGGTCAGTGAAAAATTTACTAGGACTTGAAATGAGGTGATGTAAGATTAATAGGCTGATGCTAACTAGTAACCCGTCGCGTAGAACCTGCTTTTTAATTGCAGGCCTATTCGCCGTGGTAATGCTGCTGGAATATAACACGCCCCCAGAATATGTGTTCGGCTATCTGTACACGGGGCCGATTTTGCTAGCTAACCCTCGCCTAAATCGCTCTGCAACGCTGCAAGTGACGGTGGCAGCTTGCGTGCTGACCCTTTTAAATCTGGTGCTTCCTGATACACAAGGTGTTGATGCAGCAACAGTGGCGGATCGGTTGATCGCGGTACTATCGTTGATAGTGACGGGTTGGTTGAGCGATCGCGCCCGTCGCTATGAAGAAGCGATCGCCGCACAAAAGGCTCAGCTACACGCTCAGCAACAGCTAGCTAGCCTAAGAGACAACTTTGCGTCCACCCTCACCCATGACCTCAAAACGCCGTTGCTAGGAGCGATCGAGACGCTGAATTCCCTGCAACAAGGGTACTTTGGTGAAGTGACCGAACAGCAACAAGAGGTGTTGGCAATGATGACTCGTTCTCACCAATCTTCATTGCAACTCGTAGAGACGTTGCTGGATGTCTATCGCAATGATACAGAAGGACTGAGACTTGACTTGGAACCCGTGAACCTAGTGGCTGTGGCAGAGGAAGCGATCGCAACGCTGGTACATTTAGCCACAACACGTCGGGTGTATCTTGCTGTTGGCTATACCAACTCAGAATTTCGTCGCTCTATGTGGGTGAATGGAGATGCCTTACAGTTACAGCGAGTTTTTAGCAATTTACTCATCAATGGCATCAACCATTCCCCACGCGGCGGTAAAGTGGACGTAGTGTTAGCCTCAGAACCGGGTTACCATGTCGTAAAAGTCCTGGATAATGGGCCGGGAATCACTGGAGATGAGCTTCCCTACTTATTTGAGCGATTTTATCAAGGTCAGAGCGATCGCCAAGCTAAAGGTTCAGGACTGGGACTATATTTGTCTCGTCAGATTGTTGAGGCTCACGGCGGTACAATTTGGGCAGAGAACCGGATACCTCAGGGCGCTTTATTTGGGTTCAAACTCCCTGCATTGTCGGTTTCACCTCTCTAAATCCCCCTAAGATGAAACCAGCACCACTGCGGATTTTATTAGTAGAAGATGATGAACTGTTCCGCCTGGGACTCTCAGTGCGGCTGTCTAAAGAACCTGGGTTAGAAGTAGTGGCTGAGGCAGTCGATGGGGAAACGGCTGTGGAGTTGACGAATCAACATCTACCGGATGTCGTACTGTTGGATGTGGGATTGCCAGGGATTGGGGGTGTGGAGGCGTGCCGCCAAATTAGAGAGCAACATCCAGAAATGCCAGTCTTGGTTTTGACATCCCATTCCCAAAAGCAACTGATTGAGCGATTGATTGCCGCAGGTGCTTCTGGCTATTGCCTCAAAGGAATTGAAGCAGGAGTTTTAATTTTAGCGCTGCGATCGGTAGCGGCAGGGGCATCGTGGTGGGACCAAACCGTCACAGCAGAAATTCGTGCCGCGATGACAGGCAATCTATCGATACAGGCAAACCTAACGGAGGCGGTACAAAATCCGCTGACACAGCGAGAGCAAGAAATTTTGGCGCAGATTGCCGCAGGGAAGTCCAATCAAGAAATTGCCGAACTTCTGCATATTGCTCCAGGCACAGTACGGGTTCATGTCCATGCCATCTTACAAAAGCTGGAGGTACGCGATCGCACTCAAGCCGCCGTGCTAGCGCTTCAAAGAGGTCTACTTTCTACCTCATATTTCTTGAGTCAACACTCGTCCAGCGAGGTTGGCAACCGCCATGACTAACTGATTGGTATCAACGGGTTTAGACATGTGGATTTGGAAGCCAGATTTAATCGCCTGTTGAGAATCCTCCTCCCTGACGTAAGCCGTTAAGGCGACAGCCGGAAGACACCCTCCTCGCTGTCTCTCGCGGTGTCTAACCTTGCGAATCAGGGTATAACCGTCCTCCTGGGGCATGGCAATATCACTGACTAAAACATCAGGCTGCGACTGTTCTAGGACTTTGATCGCTTCCTGAGCCGAGCCAACAGCAATCACGTTAGCTCCCGCCCCCTCAATCACGGTTGTGAGCAGTTCCCGCACGTCCGGCTCATCATCGACGAGCATGACTCGCAAACCGGAGAGCATGTTCGAGCTTTCAACCGAGATTTCCGAGAGCGAGAGTTCCCTCTCTCCCATGACGATTCGCTGTTTTAGACCGTTCGGTTTGGGTGGAGGAACGCTCGGAAGCATCAGTTCTACCGTAAATATCGAGCCCTTCCCTTCTCCCTCACTCTCTGCATGAATGCTTCCATGATGCAGTTCCACCAAGTGGCGGACAATGGCTAATCCAAGTCCCAAGCCACCGTGTTGGCGGGTGGTTGTGCTATCTGCCTGTCGGAAGCGATCAAACACATAGGGGATAAATTCCCTCTGGATGCCGATGCCTGTATCCCTTACCTGGATTTGAGCGCGGGAGGCAGCCTTTAATAAGTGCACCTCAATCTTTCCCCCTTCGGGGGTGAACTTAATTGCATTGGTTAGGAGATTCCAGACAATTTGCTGCAACCGATCTGGGTCACCCAGTACGCGTTCCACCGTGCGATCAAGAAAGGATTCCAATTGCAGTGATTTGGCCTCCGCTGCCGGACGCACAACCTCGATCGCCGCCTCAAGTACAGGAATCACACTAATCGGACGGAGATTGAGTTGCAGTTTGCCTCGAATAATCCGGGAGACATCCAAGATATCCTCAATCATTTGCGCCTGAGACTGGGCATTGCGTTCGATGGTTTCCAGTGCACGAGCGATCGTGGCTTCATCAAAGGAGCGGGTGCGGAGCAATCGCGCCCAACCGAGTACAGAGTTCAGGGGTGTGCGGAGTTCGTGGGACAGGGTTGCCAGAAACTCATCTTTCATCCGGTTCGCGGCTTCTGCCTCGATTCGTGCCGCTTGTTCACGAATAACCTGAGTGCGTGATTCTTCTGCTTGCTTGCGAGCGGTGATATCTTCCAGGGTGCCGACATGACCGAGCAACTCACCTTTTGCTGAGAGCATGGGAGAGGTGCGCACATGCACCTGGCGCAGGATTCCGTCTGGGGTTTGAACACGAAACTCGTTGGAGTATTCCCGGTTAGCGAGTGTCCAATCCAGCCAATCTGCCTTGATTTGGGCGCGGTCTTCCGGATGCACCGACTGCAACCAACCCTCTCCTAAACTTTCCTGCAACAAGAGACCACAGATAGTTTGGAAGCGGGGGTTGGTGTAGGTACAACGACCTTCCACATCCGTGAGGAAAATACCCACGGGGGAGGACGCACTCAATGAACGAAATCGCTCTTCACTTTCTCGAAGTTCGGCGTTGACCACTGCCAGTTCTGCCGCTTGGCGCTTCACCTCTTCTGTCTTTTTGAACAGGTCAACAAAGACTGCCACCTTGGAGAATAAGATGTCCGGCTCAATGGGTTTGAACAGGTAGTCCACTGCGCCCAGGGCATAGCCTTGAAACATCTGCTTATCACTGGTGCTGTAGGCGGTTAGGAAAATAATGGGTGTGTGTTGCGATCGCGGTCGGTTTCGGATTAATGTGGCGGTTTCAAACCCATCCATCCCTGGCATCTGCACATCCAGCAGAATCACAGCGAAATCCTGGTTCAGGAGACATCTTAAGGCTTCTTCGCCCGAATGGGCTCTGACCAGACGCTGACCGAGACCCCCTAATATTCCTTCCAAGGCCATCAGGTTTTCTGGGTGGTCATCTACGAGCAGGACGTTAACTTGGGGTTCAAACGGCATAGTTCTACCTCAGCGCCCAGTGGCAAAGATTGACGATAAAAGGAGCAATATCAGGGAGCGGCAAAATCCAATATGAGGCATAAAGAGTATTTGGGAGGCGCTGCTGCTGTAAAGCCGCGATCGCGGCTTTGGGCATGGTTGGGCTTTCGGCTGTCGTTGGCTCCTGCACAATCGCCAAACCGCCTCGAGATTGGAGACTCAGGATACCCTGACTTCCATCATGACTCGCTCCCGTTAAAATGACTCCTATCGCTCTCTGGGCGTAGGCATCAGCGGCGGATTCAAACAATACATCAATTGAGGGTCGCGCATGGCAAACTGGAGCTTCAGTAGAGAGAGCCAAGTGGCCTCCTTCTAAGAGTAGGTGATAGTCAGCGGGAGCTAAATAGACCCGCCCTGGCATGATCGGTTCTTTATCTTCAGCCTCGCTGACAGGCAAAGCGCAATATTGCTGCAAGAAAACACATAAGCTATCGTCAGAGTCTTTGTGACGATGTTGAGCGATCGCCACGGGTAGGGGAAAGCCTTTGGGTAGACCCGGTAGTAAAATTTGGAGAGCATGTAGCCCTCCCAATGATGTACCTATAACCATCATCTTGTATGGACAATCCCTCATGCAAAAGATTGCCCCCCTTCCACCTCGACAGGACTAGGGACGAATGAAAGGATAACGGAGAAAGGATGAACGATGAAACAGGATAAGGCCACGCTAGCCTCTCGTTTCCCGAAGATTCCGAAAAGCTGGTGAAACCTTTTTTTGGCGTTCATCCTACCCGTTAACCTAATTTTCATCCTTCATCCCAATCCCGAATTCTTACCCAATCTTACGGTAGAGCTTGTCACGCTTATCCAACGCCTCATACTGTTCTTCGTGTGGGGTGAACTTAAGCGACTCTTGGCGTCCTAGACCTAGGACACCAAACCGACCAAGGCTTTCATATAGCAACTTGTGAACTCGTTCTTGGAGAGATTGATTGAAATATATAAGGACGTTCCGACACAATATGACATTAAACTCATTAAAAGATCCATCTATCGCTAGATTATGTTGAGAAAAAACGATATTCTCTCGGATCGAGGAGCGAAAGATAGCGTTTTCATAGGCGGCGGTGTAGTACTCGGAGAAGGACTGCTTACCTCCAGCTTGGAGATAGTTGTTAGTATACTCCTGCATAGATTTCATCGAAAATACACCAGCCTTGGCTTGTTTCAAAACCATCTCATTCATATCAGTTGCATAAAGTCGGCAACGCTGGTATAATCCCTCTTCTTCCAAAAGAATTGCCATAGAGTAAACCTCCTCCCCCGTTGAGCATCCGGCGTGCCAGATGCGAATAAACGGGTAAGTGCGCAAAAGCGGCACCACTTGCGCACGGAAAGCCCGATAAAAGCTGGGGTCGCGGAACATGGAAGTGACATTAACCGAGAGACCGAGAAGAAAGCGATCCAAACAGGCCGGGTCATGAAGCACCTTCTCTTGTAGCCCCGATATACTGCTCAACTGCTCTGCCCGGACAGCATTCCAGATGCGGCGCTTGAGGGAGGCGAGGGCATAATCCCGAAAGTCGAATCCGTAATAGCGAAACAGCGCTTCTAAAAGCAGTTCAATTTCGATCGCTTCGAGTTCATCCTTTTTTTGGACGGGATTGTAATAGGGAAGAGGCATTCGGTTCTGGCAACACAGGATACCTGGGAAGGGTTGAAGATTGTGGAGGTTGAAGGTTTGAGGTTCGAGGTTGAAGGTTCAAGGCTCGAGGTTGAAAGAGCGGAAATGACTATGTACCTACTAATAATACTTCTGCCCTCTGCCCTCTGCCTTTTGCCATACCTATCACCTTGCCAACCTTTAACCTTTCCTAAATCTATCAACCTTCAACCCTTCCTTAACTTTCAACCTTCAACTTGCCAACCTTCAACCCTTCCTTAACCTACCAACCTCCCCCCTAGAGCAAAAGTACCTAGCGATAGAGCCAGACCCGCAAAAGAGAGAGTAATTGCTCAGAATCAACAGGTTTGGTGATATAGTCCGAGGCTCCGGCTTCAATGCACTTTTCGCGATCGCCTTTCATGGCTTTGGCGGTGAGGGCAATGATCGGTAAGGAGGCATAGTCCGGGATGTTTCGGATAGCACGGGTTGTTTCATACCCGTCCATCTCTGGCATCATCACATCCATAAGAATGACATGAATACCGGGGGTGTTTTGTAAGACGGCTAGGCCATCCCGACCGTTTTCAGCACGCAGGACATCCATATGATGACGCTCCAACATACTGGTCAGGGCAAAGATGTTGCGTATATCGTCGTCTACAATCAGGACTTTCTTGCCCGCGAGGACAGGGTCGGATTCATAGAGTTTTTCCAGCATCTGCTGCTTAGTTGGAGGCAAGTGACGCTGAACTCGGTGCAAGAACAGGGCGGTTTCATCCAAAAGACGCTCTGGCGATCGCACGTCTTTAATAATGATCGTCTCAGCCATGCGGTTGAGTTCCGCTTCTTCGGTTCGCGTGAGTTCTTTCCCGGTATAAACAATAATCGGCAGTTTCGAGAGATTTACATCTTGCTTAATCTGCTCAATCAGTTGCAACCCGGTCATATCCGGCAGACCCAAATCGAGAACAATGCAATCGAACTGACCGGCCTTCAGAGACTCTATCGCCTCGGCACCCGTGCCTACCGCCGTGGTACACACATCGCTGTTGCCAATCAAATCCACAATGCTTCGGCGTTGAGTCTCATCATCTTCCACCACGAGTAGGTTTTTCACCTGACGCTCTACAAAGCGCTTCATGCTAGAGATGGCGTCGAGCAAGCTATCGGGGTTGATCGGCTTTTGTAAGTAAGCGATCGCTCCCAGTTGTAGACCACGTTGTCGCCCATCCTCAACGGTAAGGATATGCACCGGAATATGACGCGTATTCGGGTCGTGTTTTAAGCGATCGAGCACCATCCAACCATCCATTCCAGGTAACTGGATATCCAGGGTGATGGCATCCGGCTGATATTCCCGTGCCATCGCCAGACCAATATCGCTACGTGCGGCAACCAGCACCTTAAACCCCTGCTCCCGTGCCATATCTAAAAGGATACGCGCAAATTTGAGGTCATCTTCGATAATCAACAGCACGCGATCGCTGGGTTGGATATTCTCCCGGTCATCGGCGACAGATGCGATCGGGTCTCGTGGCGGTAGCGATGTTGAAAGATAGGAGAGGGCGGGGGAAGTTCCAGGGAAGAGAGACGGTGAGGAGAGTGGGGGAACTGGAGCTTGAGGAGCCAGAGACGGGGGCGTATTTTCAAAAATAGGTTTGGAGAGTTGCCCTTGTCCCCCTATCTGCGGCAATAGGTTCCGTCCGTCTCCTTCTACCCCAAAGTGTTCCCGCGCCATCGTCCCATCGGTTCCTCCTTGGTAGGAATCAGGGAGGTAAAGTGTGAACGTACTTCCTTGACTGGGATGACTAACCAGGGTAATCTCTCCGCCCAGCAGTCGAGCGATTTCGCGACTAATGGACAAGCCCAAACCCGTGCCCCCGTACTTGCGGCTGGTGGAGCCATCGGCTTGCTGAAACGCCTCAAAAATCACCTTTTGCTTTTCCAGGGCAATGCCGATGCCCGTATCGCTCACCGCGAAAGCCACCACTGTAGTGGCATGATTTAATACGTCCTGAGTCAGGCTCCACCCATGAGTGGCTACCGCAACCCGCAAGTTAACCCGCCCTTGCTCGGTGAACTTAAACGCGTTGGCCAGGAGATTCTTTAACACTTGTTGTAAGCGCTTCGAGTCTGTATAGATGGCTCGTGGGAGATTGGCGTCGAATTCCATCATGAAATCGAGTCTCTTATCTTGAGCCACTTGGCGGAAGGTGCGTTCCATTTGATTGGCCAGATCGGTAAAGCGCATCTGGTCGATCTCAACGCCCATCGTTCCCGATTCAATCTTGGCTAAATCCAGAATGTCATTAATCAGAGTGAGTAGGTCGGTACCCGCCGAGTGAATGGTTCGGGCATATTCCACTTGCTTGTCTGTTAAATTGCGATCGGTGTTATCCGAGAGCAACCTTGCCAGGATTAACAAGCTATTCAAGGGTGTCCGCAACTCGTGGGACATATTCGCAAGGAATTCCGACTTGTACTTCGAGGTGAGTGCCAGTTGTTCCGCCTTTTCCTCGATCGCCTGCCGTGCCTGTTCAATTTCCCGATTTTTGCGTTCAACCTCCTGGTTTTGCAGGGCTAACAACTCTGATCGCTCTTCGAGTTCTTCGTTGGTTTGTTGTAACTCTTCCTGCTGGCTCTTGAGGAGTTCCTCAGAAGCTTTGAGAGATTGGGCTTGTTGTTCGAGGCGTTTGTTGGTTTGGGTGAGTTCTTTTTGCTGAGCTTGCAGTTCTTCGGTCAGGGATTGGGACTGCTTGAGCAACTCCTCAGTACGCATACTCGCGGCGATCGTGTTTAATACGATCGCAATACTTTCGGTGAGTTGATCGAAGAACGTTAGGTGAATCTCATTAAAGCGCCTAAACGAGGCCAGTTCAATCACTGCCGTCACCATCCCCTCAAACAGCACGGGTAAAACCACCGCATTGCGCGGCGCGGATTCTCCCAAGCCAGAGCTGATTTTGATGTAGTCGTCCGGAAGTTCGGTGAGTAAGATGCGTTCCTTTTCCAAGGCGCATTGCCCCACTAAGCCTTCTCCCATCTGGAAGCGGTTCGCTAGATGCTTGCGTTCGCGGTAGGCGTAGCTGCTCAATAGCTTCAGCATGGGCTGATTTTCCACCCCGTCCATAATGTAGAACACACCGTGCTGTGCCCCTACCAAGGGAGTGAGTTCGGACAAGATGAGTTTGGAAACGGTTTCCAAATCCCGTTGCCCTTGCAGCATCCGGGTAAATTTGGCGAGGTTGGTCTTCAACCAGTCTTGCTCGGTGTTCTTCTGCGTCGTCTCTCGCAGGTTGGCAATCATCTGGTTGATGTTGTCTTTCAGGATGGCGACTTCACCCTGCGCTTCAACGGCAATTGATCGCGTCAAATCACCCTTGGTTACCGCAATGGCTACTTCTGCGATCGCACGTAACTGAGTGGTCAGCGTTGCCGCCAGTTCGTTCACATTATCCGTCAAATCTCTCCAGGTTCCCGCCGCCCCCGGCACCTTGGCTTGACCCCCCAGTTTCCCTTCAATTCCCACTTCCCGCGCTACGGTGGTAACTTGGTCGGCAAAGGTGGCTAGGGTATCGATCATCTCGTTGATCGTATCCGCTAAGGTTTCAATCTCACCCTTCGCATCCAGCATCAACTTCCGCTTCAAGTCCCCATTCGCTACCGCCGTGACGATTTTGGCAATGCCTCGCACTTGCGCCGTGAGGTTACCCGCCATCGAGTTCACACTGTCGGTAAGGTCTTTCCAGGTTCCCGCAACTCCCGTAACATGGGCTTGCCCCCCCAGTTTCCCTTCCGTACCCACCTCTCGCGCCACCCTGGTTACCTCCGAGGCAAAGGAGGAAAGCTGATCCACCATCGTGTTGATGGTATTCTTCAGGTCTAAAATCTCACCCTTCACATCCACGGTAATCTTCTTGGAGAGGTCACCGTTCGCCACCGCCTTCGTCACTTCCGCGATATTCCGCACCTGTGCCGTTAGGTTACCCGCCATCAAGTTGACGTTATCCGTCAAATCCTTCCAGGTACCGCCTACACCTCTTACGTAAGCTTGGACGCCCAGTTTTCCTTCCGTACCCACCTCACGGGCAACCCGTGTTACCTCCGAAGCAAAGGAGTTGAGCTGGTCTACCATCGTGTTGATGGTATTTTTCAACTCCAAAATTTCACCTTTCACATCAACCGTAATTTTCTTGGAGAGGTCGCCATTTGCCACCGCCGTCGTGACTTCGGCAATATTCCGCACCTGGGCGGTAAGGCTTCCCGCCATGAAGTTCACCGAATCGGTTAAATCCTTCCAGGTACCGGCCACCCCTTTCACTTCTGCTTGGACACCCAGTTTTCCTTCCGTACCCACCTCTCGCGCTACCCTGGTTACCTCCGAGGCAAAGGAGTTGAGTTGGTCTACCATGACGTTGACGGTATTCTTCAACTCCAAAATTTCACCCTTGACATCAACCGTAATCTTCTTGGAGAGGTCGCCATTTGCCACCGCCGTCGTTACAGCGGCGATGTTTCGCACTTGGGAAGTCAGAGAACCTGCCATGAAGTTCACCGAATCTGTCAAGTCTTTCCAGGTACCGGCTACCCCCCGGACATCCGCTTGCACACCCAGTTTGCCTTCACTCCCCACCTCACGGGCAACCCGCGTCACCTCTGAAGCAAAGGAACTAAGCTGGTCTACCATGATGTTGATGGTGTTCTTCAGCTCTAAAATCTCGCCCTTGACCTGAACTGTGATTTTCTTAGAGAGGTCACCATTTGCGATCGCGGTTGCCACTTCTGCAAT
>NZ_DATNPA010000186.1:0-30671 GCF_036703385.1 Allocoleopsis sp.
TTGACTTGGAATGTCGTGTTACCCAGCTTGATTTCATCACCGTCTTTGACATCGTATTCTGGAAACTTAAGTTGAGCCGCTTCTTCTGGGGTTTGGTTGGGTTGACGCTGTCCGATTTTTTCGCCGTTGACGTAAGTACCGTGGAGACTACCGAGGTCGCGCACCCGGATGTCAGGAGGGTTGATGTCCAGCAGACAGTGATAGCGGGAGATAATGTTACGGTCTTCGGCATTGGGCAATCGAGGATAGCAGTCTTTGGCACGACCAATAATGCAAGTAGTGCGTGAGTTGAAGACAAATTCCTGACCTTTGAGGCTGCCTTTGGTAACAACAAGCGTGACTTTGGTTGGCACCTGCTCCGATTGAGAATTGGCAGTTGGCAATGAGTAATTTGGAAATTCTTCACTGCTGTTGTACTGTTGTGCTGCTCCTGCGCTCTTGTACGGTTGTGCTACCAATGTCTCCATCGTCGTCATTGCTTCCAACTGCTGGCGCACTCCTTCAGGTCGCAGCCAGCCGTAACCTACGCAGCTAAGGGTATAAAGCAGATTCTGAAAGTTCTCTTCAGTCCAAGTGGGGGTGCCACGGCGGGTGAGTGCTAGAGTAATCTCCTCCTGTGTTGGTTCGCGGTCTTTTGGTAGGGTAGCAACGTAGGGGATATGTTGCTCCAGGAAAGTCTCCAGATAGGGTCGTGCTCCCTCGTCCCAGTTGGCAGGTTGGCGGTCTTCTAGTTCCCAGTCTAAAAACCACAGTTTTGGGGTTCGGTCATGGCTACCAGACAGGGCAAAGCGGCAGTCCCCACTCAGACAAACTGAGTTCGCCTCGTATGTATTTCCTTTATAGGCGTATCCTTTAAAGGTATGCAGACAGCGCCCTGTAGTGACTTCCCACAGTTTCGCGGTTCCGTCATGGCTACCCGATAGAGCCAACCGACCATCTTTACTCAGGCAGACTGAGTACACTGGGCTTGTGTGTTCTGCCAAGGTACGCAGACAGCGTCCTGTGGCGACTTCCCACAATTTCAGGGTTCGGTCATGGCTACCAGATAGGGCAAATAGGCTATCTGCACTCAGGCAGACTGAAAAAACGCCATCTGTGTGTCCTGCGAAGGTACGCAGACACTGCCCCGTAGCGACTTCCCACAGTTTCAGAGTATGGTCATGGCTACCAGACAGGGCTAATCGACCATCTGTACTCAGGCACACTGAGTACACCGGGCTTATATGTTCTGCCAAGGTACGCAGACAGCGCCCCGTAGCGACTTCCCACAATTTGAGGGTTCGGTCATAGCTACCAGACACAGCGAATTGACCATCTGCACTCAGGCAGACTGAAAAAACCCAGTCTTTGTGTCGTGTGAAGGTACGTAGACAGCGTCCCGTGGCGACTTCCCACAGCTTAAGAGTATGGTCACTGCTACCAGATAGGGCAATTCGGCTATCCGCACTCAGGTAAACTGAGTTGACTGAGCTTGTATGCCCTTCAAAGGTACGCAAACAGCGTCCCGTAGCGACTTCCCACAGCTTTAGGGTATCATCATTGCTCCCAGACAAGGCGAATCGACTATCCCCACTCAAGCAGACTGAAGAAACCTGCCTTGAGTCTTCGGCAAATGTGATACCTTCCCAGCTGCCAAGGAATGCTTTGCGAGGCAGGCGCACATAGAGTTCAGTCCAGATGTTGACCGCTTCTTCACGATGGCTATATCCTGGTTGCGATCGCGCCTTGCGCAGATGTTGAGCGGCTGCTACATAGTACCCCCGCTGCTTGGCGGCTCGTGCTTGTTCCAATTCCCGCTCGTAAGTCAAACTGATCGAGAGGAAGGTTTCAGCTGTGAGAATTCGGGACAACATCATTGGCGCTCGATAGTGCTTTATTTCTATGTCCTTAAGTGTCCACAGCTTGATGTTATGGTCATGGCTTCCGGATATGGCAAATTGACCATCCGTACTTAGACAGACAGACTTAACCCAAGATTTATGTCCTTCAAAGGTATGTAGACAACTGCCTGTAGCTACGTCCCACAACTTCAACGTTTGACCACTGTTCCCAGACAGAGCCAAGCGGCTATCTGTACTTAAACAAACTGAGGAAACCGACCTTGTGTGTCCTTCAAAGGTACGTAGGCAGCGGCCTGTACTTACCTCCCATAACTTTAGAGTGCGATCGTCACTCCCAGACAAGGCCAAGCGGCAATTCTTACTGAGATAGACAGAGTTGACTTGGCCTGTGTGTCCGGCAAAGGTACGTAGACAGCGACCTGTTGCCACCTCCCACAGCTTCAAAGTGAAGTCATTGCTTCCAGACAGAGCCAAGCGGCTATTTGCACTCAGACATACAGAGTTGACCCCGTCTTTGTGTCCTTCAAAGCTACGCAGATAGCCACCTGTGTCCACCTGCCACAACTCTAAGTTAGAGTCATCACACCCACACACAGCGAATCGGCTATCTGCACTTAGACAGACTGAATTCACCTTGGGTGTATGTCTATAAAAGGTACGGATACATTGACCTGTGGCTACTTCCCACAGTTTCAGAGTATAGTTACTGCTCCCAGACAGAGCCAAGCGGCTATCTGCACTCAGACAGACTGTATTTACCCAGCTTATATGTCCTTCAAAGGTACGCAGGCAGCGCCCTGTTGCCACCTCCCACAGCTTTACTGTATGGTCTTTGCTTCCAGACAGAGCCAAGCGGTTATCTGCACTCAGACAGACTGAGTTGACCCCGTCTTTGTGTCCCGTCAAGGTACGTATACAGCGCTTCTTCGCGAGTGTCAGCGCTGCTTGGACTTCCTCCTGTTGTGCATCTACTCCTTGAATCGCCTCTAAAGTCTTGAGTGCCGCCTCTGGATTGTTGCGCTCTAAATGCACTAATCCTAGAAGATAGTCAGTGACCCAATATTTTAGGTAAGATTGCTGCGACTGCTCCAGGTCTCTGACGAGAGTACTGCTGTCAATCCTGCCCAATCGCCACAAAATCAAACCTCGATTGTAAGTCGATTCAGGATGGTGGGGTTGAAAGGAGAGCGCCTGCTCCCACAACTGCAATGCCTCATCCTGCCTGCCTAAGTCCAGCAACGACACCGCCCGGTTGTTGAGAGTATCCGCTGTGTCTTTGCCGGCCTTGGGTTCTTGGCGCAGGTAAGCTTCTCTCGTCACCTGCTCGTAAATCTCTTGCAGCTGTTTGGTAACTTCCCATATATTGTGAGGGCGCTCATTTGCATTACCTTGAAAACAGCATCGCAGCAACTGAGCCACTGACTCTGGCATCTGGGGTAATTGGGGGTCTTCTGTCCCTGACTCCAGATAATTCTCCAGCGCCACAGCCGCTACAGTACCGAACTGCCAGCTTCGCCCTCCTTGAAACATCTCTAAGACAGACAACGCCCAACTCCACAAATCACTGCGTCGTGTCAGGGTTTCACCGTTTGCCTGTTCCGGAGAGCAATAGGCGGGCGTCATCGCACCGCCACCCGCCACTATTAGAGTGTGATGCCCCCCATCAGCCTCTCCCAGGCTAGCCGCCATAGCTTTTGCATTAGCTAGACCAAAATCTGTCACCTTCACCACACATTCAGGAGTCAGCATCACATTAGCTGGCTTCACATCCTGGTGAACCAACCCCTGCTCGTGCGCGTAATGCAGCCCCCAGGCAAACTGAATCCCAATATCAAGAATACGTTTTAGGGATGCTGCCGACCCACCTACATAAAGTCTGCGATCGCCAATCCAATCCTGCAAACTTCCCCCCGCCACATATTCAGCAAATATCAAGGGACTGCTTTCAATGCGTCGCACGTAGTAACAGCTAACGGTATGAGGATGCAGCCCCAAGTTTACCCAAGTCTCCGCCTCACGCTCAAAACTCTCCACACCCCCTGCTGCTGCCACAATTTCTGGCTTCGGACTTTTTACGGCTAGGTCAATATTCCATCCCTGATGTCGCACCTTGTAAACTGTGCCAAACCCGCCCTCACCCAGAATATCGGTAACTTTATATAGATCTAGGATGGTATCTCCGACATTCCAAGTGGTGGAAGCCCCTGTTGGCATGGCATCGTCCCCTACCTTTGTGCCAGATAATGGCTATATCCTAACAGTAGCTGTTTACCGAACAAATTGGGTCTAAAGCCCCGCCCTTCCAAGGCGGCTTTTTCTTTCAAGGTTATTAACTTTTAAAAATCATCTTAACGATAGTTAAGACGACTGTATAATGGTGCAAGGAGGTGATGCAAGTGTTGAGTCTGACCTACGAGTTTAAGCTCAAGCCCACATCACAACAGATAGTCACTTTTGACGGATGGCTAGAACAATGTAGGCGCGTTTATAACTATGCGCTAGCTGAAAGAAAGGACTGGTTCAAATCCCGTAGCTGTCAGATAAATGCTTGCTCACTTCGTCATGAGTACATAATCCCAGCCGATAGCAAGCGTCCAACTTTTGCTAGTCAGTGCAAGGCACTAACTGCCCACAGACAAACCTCACCAAGCTTGCAACAGGTACACTCACAGGTACTACAGCAAACTCTGAAGCGTTTAGAGCAAGCGTTTGTGAGTATGTGGGAGCAATCTCACGGTTTTCCTCGTTTTAAAAAAGCAGGAACCATGCGCTCATTTGTCTTTCCACAAATAGGAAAGGATTGTATCAAGAACGGTTCAATAAAACTGCCTGTAATCGGCTGGGTAAAATTCCGCCAATCACGCTCTATCCCTGATGGGGCAACACTTAAACAAGTCCGAATTGTAAAACGAGCAAGTGGTTTCTATGCCATGCTCACCCTGCAATGGGCGGTTGAAGTGCCTGATATTTTGCCTCATGGCGAAGCGATTGGGATTGATGTCGGGATTAGCCATTTTGCTGCTGTCTCAAACGGGCAAATCTTCCCTAATCCACGTCCTTTTAAGAAGCTTGAAAGCAAGCTTAAATTGCTGCAACGAAGTGTATCAAGAAAGGTCAAGGGAAGCAATAACCGACGACTAGCACTTTTCAAAGTTAGTAAATTGCATGAAAGAATAGCCAATGTTAGGAAAAATTATCACTGGGAACTAGCACACAATCTGTGTGATTGGGCTGGAACGATTTTTGTTGAAGACTTAAACCTAAAAGGGCTAGCTAAGGGCTTCCTTGGCAAACACTGCCTGGATGCAGGCTGGGGTCAATTCTTCAACGTTCTAGAGCAATGTTGCCGTAAGAGAGATGTATTTTTCCTAAAGGTGGATAGTAAGAAGACAAGTCAAATCTGCCCACAATGCCTCACACAGACGGGCAAGAAAGAGTTGTCTGAACGAGTCCACCACTGTCACCACTGCGGGTACACAACCGATCGCGACGTGGCAGCGGCACAAGTAGTCTGCATACGTGGACTTGCAGCGGTGGGACACACCGTCAAGATGCTTTCTGAGGGTAAAGCGGTTGCGCTCCCCATGAAGAAAGAATCCCCGCCCTGGAAGGCCGGGTGAGTGTCAACTTGGCAGAGCTGGGCAGCGTTGCTTTGAAAAAAAGTGATCGATGACGGCTCTCTTTGCTACTGATTGATGGCTTCTGCCAACTCAAGGGCGTCTCTAAGTATTAGTACTCAATGAGCAAGTTAGCGATCGCTCAGGTTTGTAGCGAGCGATTCAGCGCCACTCCGAGAGGAATAAAGTCCTCACTACAAACTAGTGCATAGTGTGGTTTTATGAGGGGACATGGTATAACCCCCTGAAGATGAAAAAGCCCCCAGTTGGAGGCTTCATAAGTGATACAGCGTTAATCAGCTGAAGAAATACTTAAAGCAAATACACCAGTGTGAACAGAACAATCCACACGACATCAACAAAGTGCCAGTAAAGTTCTGCTGCTTCTGGGCCAAAGTGTTCTTTATCAGAGTAGTGACTTGGATTTCGCGATCGCCACAACACCGCTAAGATTAGCAACAGACCCACCGTGACGTGCAAACCGTGAAAGCCAGTTAGAACAAAAAATGAGCTGGTAAACACATTATTGGTTAGGCCAAAACCAAGATGAGCATACTCATAAGCCTGCCCAACGAGAAAGATTGCACCCATAATCGCGGTGAGAATGTACCAGAACCGCAGTCCGGATACATCATTCTTCTTAATCGCCGTGTCGCCTCGATGCATGACAAAGCTGCTGGAAATCAGAATCAAGGTATTGATTCCTGGCAACAGAAGCTCTAATTCTGGCGTTCCTTCCGGAGGCCAAGCAGGCAGGAGCGCACGATAGATCAGGAAAGCCGTAAACAAGCCGAGAAAAATCATACTCTCAGCCACCAGGAACACGCCCACCCCAAACATGCGGAAGTCGGGATGTTCCTCGTGATGAACACCCGCCTCCGGGGCGTTGTGATAATTTAGGGCTGTTTTCGATTCGTCAATTGTTGAACCTTGCATAAACCGCTAAAGAAGTATGAACTGGGAAGTATGAAGTATGAACCATGAGTGAGAAGTCATCACCTCGCCCTGTGTTTGAGCGACCCAATATTTTTTCATCTTCATTCTTTATCCTTTGGTTGACGGTCTTCGGGATTGACAGCAACCGTTGGATCGGGGTCAGCTCGTAACGCGGATTTGGGGCCTGCGGCTAAAGCGGGTTCCCGCTCATCAGACAAGGGCACATAGGTCTGATATTCGCGATCGCCCATGCCATAGTCATAAGGGCCAGTCGCTAAAACGGGCACTCCGTCAAAGTTTTCAATCGCAGGTGGTGAACTGGTCATCCACTCTAGGGTCAACGCTCTCCAGGGATTGTCTCCGGCTTTTTCGCCACGAGCTAGGCTCCAAAAGACGTTAATAATGAAGGGAATAATCGAAGTATCCATGATGATTGCGCCGATTGTAGCAAGCTCATTGAGGGCTTGAAACTTCGGATCGTAAATGGCAATGCGTCGATTCATTCCCAACAGACCTAATTCATGCATGGGCATGAATGTCAAGTTGAAACCCACGAAGGTGAGTATAAAGTGAATTCGACCCAGGGTTTCGTTGTACATCCGCCCTGTTACTTTCGGAAACCAGTGGTAGAACCCGGCATAAAGTCCGAGAACACTGCCACCAAACAAGACGTAGTGGAGGTGGGCAACAATAAAGTAAGTGTCGTGAACGTGAATATCAAAGGGCACTGAGGCCACCATTACCCCGGTAATGCCCCCGATCACAAATACGGAGATGAAGCCCATCGCAAAAAGCATGGGACTCTCCAAGGCAATTTTGCCTCCCCAGAGTGTTGCCAACCAGCTGAAAATTTTAATCCCAGTGGGCACGGCAATGATCATACTGGCGATCATAAAAAACATCCGCATCCAGCCTGGAGTACCACTGGTAAACATGTGGTGTGCCCACACCAGTAGCCCTAAAAAGCTAATGGCGATACTAGAATATGCGATCGCACGATACCCAAAAATCGGCTTGCGAGCATGTACAGGGATCACTTCCGAAATCGCCCCAAAGAAGGGCAAAATCATGATGTAAACCGCTGGGTGGGAGTAAAACCAGAACATATGCTGGTAAACCACTGGGTCTCCCCCGCCTGTCGGGTTAAAAAACGTTGTCCCTGCGAGTAAGTCAAAAGAAAGCAGAATCAAAGCCGCTGCCAGCACAGGTGTAGCCAGCAATTGAAGGGCTGTTGTTGCCAGTATCGACCAGCAGAACAACGGCATCTGATTCAAGCTCATTCCTGGCACCCGCATCTTGAGGATGGTGACGCCAATGTTCAGACCGCCCAAAATTGACGAAGTCCCAGCAATCAGGATGCTGAGAATCCAAATTGCCTCACCCGCCTTACTAGCGATCGTACTCAAGGGTGGATAGGACGTCCAACCCGCCTCGGCTGGCCCAACAAAAAAGCTCGTGAGGAGCAATATTCCACCAACAGCATTCATCCAAAAGGCGACGGCATTCAACTTAGGGAATGCCATATCCTTTGCCCCAATCATTAGGGGAACCAGATAGTTGGCGAAGCCACCCGTTCCCGCCGGGACGACCCACAGGAAGATCATGATCGTCCCGTGCATGGTAAAGATGCGGTTGTAATTTTCAGGGCTAACAAAATCCGAAGCCGGGGTTGCCAGTTCCACACGAATGATTGTTGCCAGTATGCCACCGACAAAGAAAAAGAAGAACGCAGCCACCAGGTATTGAATCCCAATGACCTTGTGATCGGTGTTGAAGGTGAAATAATCTTGCCATCTCCTCGCGCCATGTCCTGGGGCGTGGGCAGGCTTATTGGCTTGTTCTTGAAGCTCTGCTTGTGTCATGCGCTTTATCTGTTGTCTGTTGTGTGTTGGTTAAAGAGTTGAAGGTTTCAAGGGTTGAAGGTTGAAGGTTATGAACAACGTGCCAACCTGTAACCTGTTAACCTACAACTCTTCAAGGACAACCAATAACCCATTACAGCTGATTGCTAACTGCTAAATGCTGAGCCATATGCTCAGGGGTGGAGTGCAATTGCTCCAGAGTTTTCGATGAAATCCCCATCTCTTGGGTATAGGGAGCAAGAAACTCGTTACTCGACATTTCGGCAGAATTAGCAGCAACAGTTTTATCCTGAGTCTCGTTACTAGCAACGGCTTGCTGCTCTTGAAGCCATGCCTGGAATTCTTCTGGAGTCTGGACGAAAAGCTGAGCTCCCATTGCGCCATGATAGGCACCGCAGAGTTCGGCACAGACGATGGGATACTGACCCACTTTATTCGGTGTGAAGCGCAGTTGAGAGTCACGTCCTGGAATTGCGTCTTGCTTGAGGCGAAACTCTGGCAGCCAGAAGGCGTGCAGAACGTCTTGCGCTGTGATGTTGAGCTGTACTTCTTGTCCGACCGGGATATGCAATTCCCCTGTGGTAACACCACTTTCTGGGTAGGTAAAAAGCCAAGCATATTGCAGACCCATGACATTAACACTCAGGGGGACAACTTCGCCTTGATGTTCTGGAGAAGCACCTAGTCCCAAGGCTATTGAGCCTCGACTGGGATCGAGAGCAAGGAGATTTTTGCCAGGATTGCCTGGAGAATTGGTATGGGCAACCGGAGCGTGATGGTGGTCATGAGACACCATCGGATCGAGCCCTCCCATTGAGTTGTAAATCTCAAAGCTATAGACTGCGATGATCAGGACGGTGACAGCAGGAATTGCTGTCCAAACAATTTCTAGAGGAATATTGCCATGAACCGGGGGGCCATCTGTGTTGTCACCTTTGCGGCGGCGGTATCGAATAGCCGAGATGATGAGTGTGCCCTCTACCAGCAGAAACAGACCTGTGGCAATGGTCATCATCATGTTAAAGAGGGCGTCCACTTGGGAAGCTTCGTCAGATGCTGCCACTGGCATTAGACCGTGGTTTTGTCCATACCACAGACTGATCAGGGTCAAGACAATGCCAGCCAGCAGGGTTGCAATTTGACTTGGAATGTTCACGGTGTGAGCTAGTTTAGGAGTTTCTACAAGACTTCATTCAGAGCAGGAGTGGCGAGAATTCAAGCCCACAAGTAAAGCAGCGGGTCAGGATGACACTCCTAAATCCCTTAAAAGTAAAAGGTTGGATTTTCTAGTTCAGACCCCCTTAACAGATGGGGTCGTTGAGGCCATACATTCTGGTGTCGCTGATCGCTGCGACGAGTAAAGTACTGGTGTTGCAGCTTCCTCCTTATGGGTTTGTTTTTTCTTCCCTAAGGTATGCGTCCCTAGCTTATTACACTGCTAGAATCGCTAATTGCACTCCCTCAAAAGGGATAAGCTGAGTCTTGAAGGAGGGCATTTGTCTACATGTTTTCTCCAGGTTAACCTCAGATTGGCACTTTGAGTCTTTAGCTTCTCCGTTTTAGTCCTTTACTACGGTAAGCCAGGTTATCAGTAAAAGACGATAAAGGCGCTTTGTTTTGAGCAATCTTTTAGCAATTTCTTTGGGATCGCCCAGTAAGAGCAGAGAGTCTTTACAATCACTGAGCCAGTGAGCGCTTTGTGTAAAGAAGAAAATATGCAGTTTTATACAGAGTCAAGAGGGGTTGTATGGATAGGCTCACAATCTGAAAAATCTCTAAAACTCTATCAGCTCTACCGATAGCGTCATTAGAGTGGTAAGTGGAGTCTGCCCATCTTCCGAGGCAAGCCTGTTAAGTGGTGGATGAGCAGATACTCTCAAGGTCAGTGTCTCCCGCGATATCCGTAAGGTTAACGGCGGACGTCTGTGAAAACAAGTTGAGTTAAATTTGGATTGCAATTGGTGCTATGGCTGAATCAGTCCTTTATCCGTCGGATACCACTCAAGAGCCGTCTCAGCCGAAAGACCGTATCCGTCGCTTTGTCTGGAAAATTGCGATCGCGACGCTACTGTTGATGGCTGTGGGTAGTGCAACACGGGTGATGAATGCGGGTCTCGCTTGCCCTGACTGGCCTTTGTGCTACGGTCAGCTAGTGCCAAGCCAACAGATGAATCTTCAAGTGTTTCTAGAGTGGTTTCACCGACTGGATGCCGCCTTGATTGGTTTGAGTGCGATCGCGCTTTCCGGGCTATCTTGGTGGTACCGACGCTCCTTACCGAACTGGCTGCCTTGGGCGTCTACATTTGCATTAGGTCTCATTATTTTCCAAGGCGTTCTAGGTGGCTTAACAGTTACACAACTGCTCCGGTTTGATATCGTCACCGCCCATCTGGGATGTGCGCTGCTATTTTTCAACACTATGCTAGTGATTGGTACAGCGCTCATGCCCTACCAAGCCACCGGTGCTGTAGGTAAGCTGCCTTGGGTCGGCTTAACGGCGGCGATTATAGTTTATGTGCAGAGTCTCTTAGGCGGATTAGTAGGCTCCCAGTGGGCCTTGCATCAATGCTTTGGCGGATATCAACTGTGCGCTGTGATGAATAGCCATATTGCGGGTGTGGTACCCGCCACCTTGGCAACCTTAGCGATTGTGTTTATGGCATGGCGGACACCAGCACTCCACCCCACTCTGCGGGGGTTGGCGAATTTAGCTGGGGGATTGGTGGTATTACAAATCATCCTAGGTGTTGCCACGTTTTGGTTACACTTGCAAGTTGAAGTGCTGACCGTCTCCCATCAAGCTGTGGGGGCTGCTTTACTGGGAACCCTGGTAGCGTTTACAGTCTTGGCGTTGCGTGACCGTGCGAATGCTAGCGAGATAAATAGCATTATCCCAGATGCCGCCGCTGCTAGCTAAACCTATTCGAGTCTGACTGCGTTACGGCTTTATTAAAGGCTAAGGATAAAGGATGAAAACAGAGTGCCCTCAACTTGACTAACCTTGTTGTTAGAAACAGAATGGCTTTGAACTTCATACTTCATACTGCGCTAACACGCCGCAACGCTACCACTCTTCAGACTTCTGTTGAAAACAGGGCGCGTATTGTTTCAAAAAAAGGAAATTGGTGAAGTAATGGTTGGGACAAGTGTCTCCCGTCAACATGAAAACTTCCTGCAAGTTATTCAAAGCTACTATCAACTGACCAAGCCTCGAATCATTCCACTGCTGCTGATTACCACAGCAGCTGGGATGTGGATGGCATCGGAGGGACGAGTAGACCCCTTTTTGCTGCTAGTAACCCTTGTTGGTGGAACCCTAGCTGCCGCTTCTGCCCAAGTCCTCAATTGCATTTATGATCGCGACATCGACTATGATATGGAGCGCACCCGCCATCGCCCCATTCCGTCGGGTAAGGTGCAGCCGCGTGATGCCCTGTTGTTCGCGATCGCATTAGCCTCCTTCTCTTTCACCCTACTGACTGTATTCGCCAACCTGTTGGCTGCCCTTTTAGCCATGTCCGGCATTGTCTTCTACATGGCAATTTATACCCACTTACTCAAACGCCATACTCCCCAAAACATCGTGATTGGCGGTGCAGCAGGAGCAATTCCCGCACTCGTTGGTTGGGCAGCGGTTACGGGTGAACTGAGTTGGACAGCTTGGTTGCTGTTTGCCATTGTCTTCCTGTGGACACCTCCCCACTTCTGGGCATTGGCGTTGATGATTCGCGATGACTATGCCAAAGTCGGGATTCCGATGCTGCCAGTTGTTGCAGGCGAAGAGTCTACAACTCGTCAGATTTGGATTTACACGCTGCTAGTTGTCCCCGTTTCCCTGTTGTTGATTTATCCCTTGGGAACATCAGGCGTGATTTATGGGGCGATCGCATTATGGTTGGGTATCATTTTCCTGCAAAAAGCATGGCAACTCTTACAGGCACCCAAGGATAAGCAAGTTGCGCGATCGATGTTTAAATACTCCATCCTTTACATGATGCTTTTATGTACTGGAATGGTTGTTGATAGCTTGCCAATCACGCAACATCTAACCACTAGATTTACGGAAAATCTGCAAACCCTAATTAGTGCCATCTCAATGGCTAGTTAGCGGGCGGATTGCAAGTTAGTCAAAATACAATTCCTGGGAGCATCTTGCTCCCTTATTTATTTGGTTCAAGCGGATTTGATCTCTACTAATCTGATAGACTCTATAGGACTTACGAATTTATAAAGCGGTAATAAGAGTTTATTTAGAAGAACCCCCCGCACGTGCGGGGGGTTCTTCTCTGTAATGCACAATTTTTTAGGATGAGCTAGGTGTATTAACTCTAGGCATTTTTGTGACTTTGTTTGCCACCTTCTCGACCAATTTCAGCCATGTGTTCGCGGTCTTGACTTACTGCTTCGCCTCCTTTCTGACCAGCTTCTTTAGCTTCTTCTGAAGTAAACTCATGTGCTGTTCCTTTCTCGTGCGCCGCCTTTCCACCTTTGCTGGCAATTTCTTTTTGCTTGTCCTCATCCATTGAGGCAAATCCACGCTTACTTGTATCTGACATAACACATCTCCAAGTGTTTGAATTTTTGTAGTTAACTCATTCAGTCTAAGAAAGAAAAACCCCTACTTCTTCCCCCTAGGGAACAAGAACTATCTGTGCCTCACGAGTTAGGTATGAATTCCCAGTTTTCCTAAACATGTGTCCTATGTTACTGGTTGACGACACACGCAACTTGGGTTATTCCCTAAAACTTCTTGGATGAAATCTGTTCTAGTAATTCACCTCCTCAAAAATACCGTCTATCAGGCTGTTGCTTCTTACCTAGCGCAGTTACAACCTATTGCTAAGTCACTGATGTTCAGATTTCAGTTGAAGCTTCCTCGTATAGCGGAAATACTGCCGCCTCAGCAGGATATAGGCTGGTATTTTGTCCTGGCTTCTAACTAGAGAATGAGTGTTGCATTAAGTCAATTTGTAATTCTCAATACAGTTGGTATAGCAATCCGAAATCATTTGTGAGATTGGATTGTTTTAACGAACCACAGAGGCACAGAGGGCACAGAGGAGAGAAAGGGAGATTCTCATGAATGATTGAGGACTGCTATAGTTTATAGCGCGCTCGCTAAACTCAAGAGGGAAGCAATTGACTCTCCCCTACATGTTTAATCCAACTGTTTAATAAATAACTGATTTAGTATAAAACCTTTCAGAGGATAGATGTGGGATGAAACAAGGGCAGTTAACTTAAAAATGCATAGCTAAAGACACTATATCGTATTTGGTAAGACAAACTATTAAGCAACACTCATCTGTGGTTCTATTACTAAAGCAGGAAATTCCTTACATAAATTAATCTAGCGATCGCAAGAGCCATAAAACTTGAGCGATTGTCTTTCAATCTGAGAGTATTCAGTTATGAGATTCGATTACGATCTTTTGGTGATTGGTGCAGGGCCTGGAGGTCTTGCTGCTTCTGAACGCGCGGCTGGCTATGGTGTTCGTGTGGCGATCGTAGAGCAGGATTCAGTGGGTGGTACTTGTGTCATCCGAGGCTGTATTCCTGAAAAACTAATGTCCTTTGCTGCTGAGTTCTCTGATGATTCTCAAGTTGCGGCAGGCTATGGCTGGGATAAACCCCATGCCGCCTTTGATTGGCAGCAATTTATTGCCGCTAAGGAGCGGGAAATCCATCGTCTGAGCCAGGTACACAACCAAAAACTCGCAGAAGCAGGAGTTGAGCTGATTAAGGGATGTGCCACCTTTATCGATGCTCATACTTTAGACGTTGCAGGACGCCAAATTACGGCTGACAAAATTTTGATTGCCGTGGGGGCAAAAGACGTAAAACCAGAGATACCGGGAAGTGAGTATATTATTACTTCCAGCCAACTCTTTAATCTCAAGCAGCAACCCAAACATATTGCAGTAATCGGAGGTAACTATATTCCCGTTAAATTAGCGGGTATCATGAACAATCTCGGCTCCCAGGTTACTCAGATATTTCTGGAAGACCATATCCTATCTGCTTTTGATGAAAGTCTCGCCTTAGCGGTGCAAGAAGGCATGACCAAGCGAGGGATTCAGATTCTGGAAAACACTACGGTAAAAGAAATTAAACCTGTGGGAGATGAGCTGGATTTGATACTGTCAGGAAAAAACGGCAACATAGTGAGCGTGGATACTGTTCTGTTTGCTCTATGTCGTACCCCTAATATCAGTGGCTTGAGCCTGGAAAAGGCTGGAATTAGGCTGAGTGAAGGTGCGATTGTGGTGGATGAATACAACCGAACGACACAGGAAAATATTTTTGCAGTTGGGGATTGTATCAACCGAATTAATTTTACTCCGGTTGCGATCGCGCAAGGTCGAGCGTTTGCCGATACTCAATTTGGCAACAACCCCCGCACGGTTTGCTATGAATATGTTCCATCAACCGTTAGCTCTCAGCCTGAGGCGGCTACGGTTGGTTTGAGTGAAGCCGAAGCTCGTGAAAAACTAGGTGAGGCTGTGCGATGCTATTGTTCTCAGTTTCGTCCTCTTTTACACAGTTTGACTAACCGGGATGAGAAAACCCTGATCAAGTTAGTGGTTGATAGTCGCTCAGATCGGGTGCTAGGTGCTCACATGGTGGGCGAAGGGGCGGTAGAGATTATTCAATGTCTGGCGATCGCGCTGCGCATGGGGGCAACCAAGAAACATTTTGATGAAGCGATCGGTATTCATCCTTCAATCGCCGAAGAGTTTCTCACTCTGCGTTAATCCCACCGCGTTATAGCCAGTCTAAATAATGCCTCAAATTCTCTCTTCTTGTTCTCTATTACTGATAACCAATTGGCTTAACACTGGCTCATTCCCATAGGCAGACGAGCAGAGAGTTCAGCAGAGGTAGATTGTGCACAGGTGTGATTAATTTAGGCGGTGTGCATAGGGGAGAGGAGTGATGGGTGAACTGAACAATAGGGTAGTTATTAAAGAAATTTCAGGACGCAAACCCTAGATGGCTGGAAGTAGGTTAAGCGCCAAAAAATTATCAACGATTGGAGTAAAAACATGGTTGTCAGCAGTGAAAGACGTGCTTTTGGAGTATTTTCCAGCCGTCAAGAAGCGGAACAGGTACTCAATGAGTTGAAAGCTTCAGGCTTTCCAATGGACAAGGTTTCCCTGATTGCTAGAGATGCAGAACAGGGTGAGGAACTTGTCGGTGCTGAGGTAACGCCTCGCATTGGGACTAAAGATGTTGGGAGTGCAACAATCGCGGTATTCAAGATTGGAACGTTTTTAATTCCCCGCAGGCTTAAGATAGCCCTGCTGGCCTAGAGCCATAAAACTCCTCGCTGATGCTGGATAGAGCGATCGCTATGCAATAAGTGGATATCGAGCGAGCGCTTCCTTTGTTAAGCTGTTGCGCGTAAAACCTTGCATATTTCCTGTGAGGTTGGGGAGTCGTCGATCATCTTGATGATGGTGGCGTGGCGGCTAGCTTGGAAGCACTACACTCTCAGGAAGAGTGAACAGAGTAGGGTAGGCAGGAGAAGTACAGATGGAGGAAACGCAGGAAATTTCCTGAAGGACACCCAGATGGAACGAAACTTTTAATCGCTAAGACTAGAGCTGCAACAAGGTTGAACTCAAAGTATGAATATCGATCCAGGTATCAACATTGAAAAGGCTGAAATTATCAATAAATTGATTGAAGAAGTTTATCGTTTTGTCGAAGAGCTTGAACAACAAGCTAGAGAAAATTTGCACCACTTCAAGCAAGGAATAGAAACTGAAAATATTCCTACCATGGAAGTAAAACCTTCGGTTCCAGATATAGGTGAGCAAGCTTCAGTAGCCGTTAAATCTTGAGCAATGTCTATCCCAGTAGGCTAAAAGGAAGTGTTGCTTAAGCAACACGTATCCACTTGTACACGCCTAGACGGGGCAAAGACGCTGCAGGAGATTCATCAACTGTTCCCCATCCTCCAGGTAAGTCACATACTCACTTTCGCCCACCTTAACGTCCTTGCCTTCCATATCCTCCCCGTATTGCTCAGCCATGACTACAATCGGTGTGCTGCTGGGGAGTTCCGCGCCTTGACATATGCGCTGCCCCATGTTGAAGAACTCTTCTAGGGACAGCGTGACCTGATTGAGCAAAATCAGCTTAGGCGGGATCAACTGTCCCATTCTTTCAAAATCAGGTGATGCTGGGAGTCTACCCTCAGCTTCTTTTGCTGCTGGAGTTGCTTAAGCAAGCGGGTGATGCTTACTCGGGTTGTGCAGCAGGCAGTGGCAAGCTCTTCATGGGTTAGACGAACGCTCAGCCGAGTGCCGCCCGCTACAGGTTGCCCAATTTCCTGTTTTAACAACCCTAATAAACTGTGCAAGCGGTCTTCGAGTCGTACTTGCCCGTAAACAGCCAGCGCAGGGTAAACGGTTGGTTGCCTTCCTGGCGGTTGACCTCTATGAGTACACAGACAAATGCAAGCAATTCTTGATCGCATAATTAAGCTGTGAAAGCGGAGAAACTGGGAAGTTCTCTAATGCACTGAGTTAAATCACAGCAACCAGCAACGTGCAATACTTGATTAGCTTAATTGCCAACCTTTGTACAGAATAATTTCAACCCGCATCAAGATTCAGTACGCTTTAGTACCAAACAAAGCTTATTAATATATTTGTATAAAGGTTAACAGTATAACTTAATACAGAATCCTACTTATGATCCAAGTAAGACACCTCTCAGGATAAAGCTTGAATTTTTCTGGCTACGCTTGAATGTAAAAGGACTATTAAATGCCCGCTGAATGGGGGAGTTAACCGATAGAAAACTGTCTCATTTGTTGGGTGCGAAGATAATTAATTGAGGAGCTCATGAAACCCTGCCTTTAGCTTAGTAAGAGTTTCCTTAAGTAGCCTTTAATTCACCTACTGAGCGATTGGGATTACATACGCTATTGCCAGATGGGTGCAAGTAATTGACTCTCCCGATTTTACCTTCAACACTTACACAAACCTATCAAGAATTTACAAGGAGCCATAGATGACACTAGCCATCATTGTTCATGGTGGGGCAAAAACCATCACAGAGGACAAGGTTGAAGCCAACCATGCTGGCTGCTTGGCAGCAGTAGAGGCAGGTTGGGCAGTGCTAACGGCTGGCGGCAGTGCCGGAGAAGCCGTCGAGGCAGCCATTCGCGTTCTCGAATCTGACCCGACGTTTAACGCAGGTTTTGGCTCCACGCTCAACGATCGTCAGGGACGGGTTGGCTGGAGATATAACTCACAGGATATGGCAGTCGCTTATATAACAGCAAACATGGACAAACCGGCTGTGTTTACCAACAAAGAAGCGGAAAGTTTGGAAAACAGGCAGGAGGTTTCAATGCCTGACGGTAACGGTAAGCACGGCAGCCCTCAAGACGTCCAATCCTAACTCTATGCTGTTTCTCGGCACCAGCGGACTACTAATAATCAACCTTCTACCTTTTGCTATATTACGACTCATCAACTAGACATCATTATGATTGCCAGGACGCAAAAGGAGTCACAATAATGGAGCTAGCAATCGCGATATTCTCACAATTAACTTGAACCATAGTGGTTTTCTATCGTATTCAGATAAATCGACTGCAATAGAGGCAGCTAAGTCATCTTGTAACATTTTTTCTACGCTTTCAACAAAGCGAAGATCGGCGACAAAACCCATCACTTCAAAGTTGAGGAAGAACGATCGATTATCTAGGTTTACCGTTCCTACCGCTGCCATATCGCGATCGATGAGCATGATTTTCTGGTGCATGAACCCATCCCTGTAGCGATACAGCTTGATACCCATTGCCTGCATCTCGGTGTAATACGAGAAAGAACATAGATAGACAAACAAGTGATCGGGTCGATTGGGTAAGATAATTCGCACATCTACACCGCGAATCGCTGCCAGTTTCAAGGTCATTAGGGTTGACTCATCGGGTACAAAATAAGGACTGGCAATCCAGAGGCGAGTCTGCGATTGATCGATCGCATTCACAAAGAAAAGATTACAGGCTGCTAACCGATCTGCGGGGCCGGTAGGCAGCACAAATGCAGTTTGGTTACTTTCTAAATTGGGTTTAATGTGCCAGTTAACTTCGAGAACTGTTCGAGTCGCCCAGTACCAATCTCGCATAAAGGAGCTTTGCAGACATTGTACTGTTGGACCTTGCATCATCATATGGGTGTCACGCCACGGACTCAGATGAGGATTTTTTCCCAAGTATTCGTCACCAATATTCAAACCACCCAAGAAAGCTATTTCACCATCAACGACTAAAATCTTACGATGGTTTCGGAAATTGAGCTGGAAACGATTCCCTCTGCCTTTGGTGGTGTTGAAGGCACTGACCTGAATTCCATTTCTTTTAAGAGATTTAATATAGGAGCGAGGTAGTTTGTTTGAACCAATTTCATCATAGAGAAAGTAAATACGTATACCCTGCTCTGCCTTGGCAATTAACGCTTGCTTAAACTCCTTACCGGATTTGTCATCGTTGACGATATAAGATTGCAGCAAAATATAATTTTTGGCTTGCGCGATCGCACCCAACATAGCTTCATAGGTTTGCTGACCGTTAATCAACAATTCGGCAGCATTCCCTGATGTAAAGGGAATTCCTGTAAAAGCCTCAGCTAGAGGTTGCAGTGCTGCTAATTTCTCTGGTAATGCCACCTGAAATTCAAGGATTTCACTGTATGCCTCACGAACAACCTTATCGTGTTGTCGGAAAGCTATGCGCATAGCTTCCGCATATCCATGAAATTTACTCCTGCCTAGAATCCAATACAACGGAATAGCTAGCCAGGGAAAAGTCACCAGAGAAATTCCCCATGCGATCGCGCCCTGCGAAGAACGCACCTTCATCACCGCATGGGCCGCATGGACAATCCCCAAGGCATGAACCACAACGGTCGCTGCACTAAAAATGGCTACAATGCCACCATCTACAAGCATCTTAATTTTTATTGACTATCGACATAAGAGAATTCTGCCAGCATTGGCTTGTGATCGGATGAAGAAATGTCGCCTAGGACTTTAGCACTGGCCTTCTTTTCCCTCAGCCCTCGGTAAAAAATATAATCTAGAGGAGGTGATAACAGAAACCGCTTAATTTTCTTTGTTTCATGGGGGGTAAAATCTACTGGCGTCAACCCCAGTCGAGTTGCCACGACTTCAAGGAGAGCCGCTCTTTTTCGACTCCAGGTATTGAAATCCCCTGAAAATATCACGGAGCCGTGATGTGTTGATAGAGCGAGTTCTAACTCATGCAGTTGTGTTTTAAATTTATTTAAATTGACAAAATTAATCAGATGACTATTGATAGTCATTAAAGTGTCTGTTCCATTAGATAGGGGATACTCAGTAATTAGTGAAGCTTTCGGAGTTTTAAGAATGGGTTCATGATGTTTAGTCATAATAGACCGTCTAGCGATCGGATTTATTTTAGCCGCTGTTAAAACTCCAGCATAAGCTTGATGATGAGTATCTATAAAATTAGGAGCAAAGCTCCAACTCATGTGTAGCAATTCAACTACCTGTTCTGCCTCTATCCCCAGGCGAGCTTCTTGCAAAAAGATAAGATCTGGTTGGTGTCGTTCAATGATTTTCAAGAAATCTCTAATCCAATCTTTAGTATAGTTTCTCTTGGCAATATTCCAATTTAAAACTTTAATTGAATTAACATTTAATGCGGATTCTATATTATGATTTTTATCAATTGTGGATTCTTTTAAGCGAATGAATCGGTAGGATGGCACAAATTTTCTTAACAAGGAAGCAGCCATGTGTTGTTGATATCTTGATATCAGAGATTGCGTTAAATGGTAAGAGGATGCTGAGAAGCGTCAAAAGTTGCTTTGAACCCCCTAAATCCCCCTTAAAAAGGGGACTTTAAATAACAAACTTGCCAATTTGCCCTAATTTCATAAACACTAACTATTTAATCTGCTGCTCATTGATATTAGTCTCATCTCGCTACTTTAGGTTGACACAGATAATAGCCGCACAGCTTCACCAAAAGGAAATAGTTCCAGAGCTAGCCCTCCCGGAGTCACAATCCAGAGAACGGGGAGCGCAGGCGGTTCTTGGGGAAAGGTGCCGTACCCATCAGTCAGGTAAACGCAGACTCCGGTTGTGTACCAGTCTCGATTGGCGCTGACCTTTTCAAAAAACGGGACAAAGGATGTGCCGCCCCCGCCTACTGGTCTGGGTATCTCACTATCATTGGTGAGAGAATAGGGGCCATAGGCTTCGGCATCAACATAGTAAAGTTCACAGTTGAGGTGAGGATAAGCGCTGAGAATTCCCCAAACTTCGCTGAGGAACAAGCGCATCTCGTCGTCACCAACAGAACCACTGGTATCAACAGCAACGAACACCTGCACGGACTCTCCTTCCAAGGCTTCTAGGTAAAGCCTGCGACCAATAAAGCGGCGATCGAACCCTGTAAAATCCGTCGGCGTTCGCACAAGATAGCGCCAGAGGTAGGAACGCCAGTCTAGCTGTGCTTGGGTTAATGCGCCTAGTTCTCGCTGCATTCCAGCAGGGATGCTTCCCTGGCTATTGCTAGACCGCGCTACAACCATCGCCTGCTGCATGGCATTTCGCCAGTGAGCTTCCAGCGATGTTTGCTTGGCTTGACCCAAACTACCATCGCACTGATTTCCCTGTCCTCCTTCTAAAGCATCAGGAGGTGGTTGGTTTAACAAGTCCAGTTCACACAGGGAGTAAACAATCATGTTTTTCAACAGGAGTTCATAGATTTCCTCAACACTCAAATGCTCGTGCTTAGGGTCCCGAATCCCACCTTTGGGGAGTTGAAAGCCGTTCTGTTGAGCAATCATCCCGTTGACTACAATATCAGCGGCTATATTCCAAAGCGTTGACTCTCGCTGTCCTCGACGCACCACATGGAGCAAAGCGGCATGTAGGACTTCATGCAGGAGCAAGCCATCGACTTCGGGGGAAGAGAGCGATCGCACAAATTCCTCATTAATAAAGATATCCTGTCCATCTGTAGCCGCAGTGGGCAAAGCCTGAGTCGCTTGGACGCGGGTAAACAGAGCTAACGTGGCGAAAAAAGGAGACTTCATCCGCAGCCGCAACAGCGAAGCGCTGATAATCCGCTCAATCTCTGGTGTTAGTTTCATAGCGCCACTAAGCCTTGAAAATCTTGCATAAATTTTTGCAGTTCTTCGCTCTGTTTCACCAACTGAGCGAGGGTTCCCATTTGCCCTTTGCTGCGCATACTTCGGAACAAGTCAACGGCAAATAGCTGCACCCACTCCACAGTAGCGGCCTGACTAATCCAGGTGAAGGCGTTGTAAGCTTGAGTGGCATCGCCCGCTCTTACCGCCAGACCAATGGTCGTGGCATAGCGGACTGATGGCTCGGTGGGAAATGATAGTCCATCGCCTTTGCCCAGGAAAATGCATTCCAAATCGGGCAAGGACTGGTATACCTTGACAAAAGCTGCAAACTCTGACTCTGTTTCCAGTCCGACGGCAGGGGCAATCTCAAGTGTAGCTTTATGCAGTTGACTCGCCATCACCCAAGAGCGGGGAGAGGGCCAAGCGGGTTGTTGGGGGTCAAGTTTGTGGAGCAAGCTGGGGCGGAAGGAAAGGAAGGCAATAATTTGCTCGTGGACTTTAGTCGCAAGGGCATAAGTTTTGAAGCTCTCGAAATCTGGCTTGACTTGCAAGTGCAAAAAGCGATTCGCCAGAGGTGCAGGCATATCAAAAACCGTTGCTCTATCTTCTTTGCGATTGCCTGCTGCCCAGATATGCCAACCTTCGGGGACAGTGTAGGAGCCAACGCGACGGTCTAAGATTAACTGTTGGGCTACACCTTGCATGGCAGGTGGAGCCATGTTGAGTTCGTCGAGAAACAGGATGCCTTTGCCGTCACGGGGGAGGAATTCCGGGGGATACCATTTGGAGATGCCGTCTTCAGCAACGGGGAGTCCGCGCAAGTCGGTGGGGGCGAGTTGAGAGAGGCGCACGTCTACGAAATCGATTTTGTGTTGTTGGGTGATTTGGGCGACGATGCTAGATTTACCAATACCGGGTGGCCCCCAAATCATGGTGCTGATTTTCAGGTTCTTGCTGACGAGGTTATTGAGGTAAGTTTTGAGAGCAGCAGGAGTCATACGATTTTAGATTTTGGATTGACGGTTTTGTAAATTAGCTTTGGCAGCAGCACGAACGATGCGATTAGCATCTTTAACCAAAGCCTTGAGAATATTGGGTGGAGTATTAGAGTTCTGAGCAATGGCATAACGCTCTAGCCAGACTTCAGAGCAGTAGTATTTGCCTAGGGCTGGATAGGGAGCTTGGGGGTGCAACAAAACGAGGAAACGCATCAAAGAAGGGGTAGAGTCTTGGGGGTAAAACTTCAGCGTCGCTTCTAACAAGGGACTGACTGGGGTTTTGGGGTGCCTAGCGACAAACTCACGAAGATACTGATGCACATCTTGTGCCAACTGCTCTAAGTAGGTAGAAAAAATTAAACAGAGCCATGTGAGGATATGTAAAGACTGGTGCAGCTACGCCGTAAAGTGTCATGTCATCTCTACAGACAACGCTAAAGGATACAAGTGTCCCAACCCTCAGGTCATTATGCCAACCTCAGGGGTTGTTTGAGTTTTAGGTATTCCAATCTGGATGTCTTTTTTTCATCTGTTGCTTTTAATGTCAAGATTGTCACTGAGAGGAAATAAAATACCCTTACATGACAATTGGAACACAAATCAATGTTTGACTATAGCTTTGAACAACCCAACTTTCGTCGAGAAATTCGCTTGGGACTGGTTGTTTATGGCGGGGTTTCACTAGCCATTTACATGAATGGAGTCTGCCGAGAATTTTATAATACTGTACGGGGTCGAGGGATCTATAAGCTAATTAAAGCCCTGACCGATTCTGATATTGTTGTCGATATTATATCCGGAACCTCAGCCGGGGGAATTAATGGGGTTCTCCTGAGTTACGCCTTGGCCAATAGCAATTTAAGAGAAGTAATTGATTTTGCTAACTTTGCCGATATTTGGCGCGAGAGTGGCGATATTCTCAAGCTGCTACGTGAACCGAGTTCTAGCAATACAAAAGTTGAGTCTGTATTAAACGGAGAAGGTTATTATCAAAATCAGCTCCAAGAAGCCTTTGGTAAAGGCTATAGCAATAAGAACCCCGCACCTAAAGGTGAGTGGGCATCCGATTTTAATGAGCTGGATTTATTTATAACTGGAACAGATGTCTTTGGACGAATTTATAAGACATTTGATGATACGGGAAGCGTTATTGAAATTAAAGACCACCGTGCCGTCTTTCAGCTCAAACATCGTCGAGGGCGCAAAGAACCCTTTAACCCCAAAGGTGACGGTTTCTCTATCCAGCTTTTCTCGGAAGAAATTTACCAAGCTCTGGGGAAACTGTGTCGGATTACCTCTTGTTTTCCTGTGGCATTTCCGGTAGTCGAGGTGGAATTAAACGGAAGTAAAAAAATCGATCAAAAGCTAGTTCAATGGGGACAGCTTGACAAGCGTGAGCTTGTTGACGGTTTTCCGAATCAAGGGGAAAAATTGTATTTTTTAGATGGTGGTGTTTTGGATAATCGTCCCTTTAGTTACACGATTAAGGAGATGTATTATCGCACAATGAACCGTCCGGTGGAGCGCAAGTTATTTTATATCGATCCAAGTCCAGATCGGTTCATTGACGACGAGAATTTCAAGAAAATGGTTAAGCCCAATACTTTAAAGGTTATCCAAGATGTTTTAGTGGGGATACCGATGTATGAAAGTATTGGAAATGATTTAGAGGCTATCAAAACTCATAATGAGAAAGTCAGGCGATACAAGACTCTCTTGGCTGATACAGACAGTCCCACCCATTCAACGACATCAACTGTAGAAGCGCTCGATATCAAAGAGAGTATTTATCTACAGAGTCGGTTGATTAGCTTGCGCGATCGCGTCCTTCCTCTAGTATTGAGAATGGAGCAGGATTTTAGAGTTGATTCTGACAAGCAAGCCTACTTAGAAAAAGCCGCTAACATCCTCAACGAAGTGATTACGGCAGAGAAAGAAAAAGAAAAACGGGACAAAATTCGCCAAGCTTTTGAGAAACAGATTCGTAACTTAGATGTTGAATATAGCTTAAGGAAGCACTTCTATCTGATCCAAATTCTCTGTCAACGCCTGGAAAGGGAGACAAATCCGGAACAATATCAAAAACTGCGTTACCTCTCAGAGAGCAGCTCCCGTCAAATCAAACTTTTGGAAGTGATTCGAGAAGCCTTGAATCAGTTATTAAGCAATCCCCTAATTAGCGATTCGTTCTATCAATTGCTGGCACAACCCAAGCCAGATAATCAGATGCAGGGTCATCTCTATGAGCATCTCCTGCGACTTCATCGCTTTTTACTCGATGCTGTTGGCTTAGATAACTTTTCACCCGCTAAGGGCTCGGATTTAGAAGAAATTCCAGCCAATATTTTTCAAAATTTGCCCTTGATAGCAAGAGAACCCTTTTATAACCAATGGTTATCGCAGCAGCGCATCTCTTCAATTTTATTGCAGCTCAAGCAGAAAATCAATAAATTGCAAAATCAGCAGGATATTGAAGAAGCAATTTGGAAAAATCTGGCCTTTAATTATGATAAACAAGAAAATGAGGCGTTTGAAACAATTTTACGCAAAGTAGAACTCGCTTCTGAAGCTTTGATTGAGACAAGTCAGCTGAGCGATCGCGAATCAATTTTGAATCAGTTTCAAAACTTTAGGGATTTAGATAAAGTTCTGTATCCCTTTGAATATTTGATGAATTTAACTGAAAAGGAGCTAATCGAAACCGTTCGCATTAGTCCTAACGATGCCAAACTGGGATTAGGAGAAGGCAAAACCCTAGAAGATAAATTAGCAGGAGACACCTTATATGCCTTTGGTGGCTTTTTTAAGAAATCCTGGCGTTCTAACGATATCCTTTGGGGACGACTCGACGGACTGAATCGAATTTTTGAAGCCTTATTAACCCCTGAGTCTGTAAAAAGATTTCCCGAATTTCTGGAGCGCCAAGGCAACTGCCGTCGAGGGACACCAGAGTTTGAAGCCTTCACTGCTCAATACTTGGAATTTTTGCTCGATGAGTCCTTACCCAATACACCCCAAAGCGAGCGCCAGGAGATTATTCGTGATCTAAGTCAACTTGCTAATCCGGAAAACCTCACTGAACAGGAATTTAAATTAATCATTGAGCGCTTAGTCTCTACTTTAGTGCTTGAAGGTCATCGCGAGATTGTAAAAACAGATTTACCGAACGTACTTCAAGATGAAATTGCCGAGCAACTCAATTGGAATCAACAGCGAGTTAAACCCCAAAAGGTTACTAAAAGAAGGAAAAAATCTCCCAATCTTGAAGAGGAAACCAAGCCTGAATATCAGCCCGTTCCAGGATACTTTGATCGCAGCGTGAGTGCCCTAGCAGCGGCGAAATTAGCGGAGGACGCGATTCTTAATTTATCTCTAGGGAATTCCGAACGGTTTTTTCGCGAAAAATACAATGTAGGTCAAGAGACAGTTTTGGACAGTATCCCTCGAATTATCTTGGCAAATCTTTCAACGAGGTTCGCTCTAATTCTGAGAAATATCATCTTAACGACATTGGGTAAGCGCTCCTCAATCTTACGGAAGAGTCTGACCTATAACATTCTCGATAAGTCGTTACAGGTGTTTTATGGATGGTTGCAATTTACGGGCCCCTTAGCGGTTCAGACTTCTAAGTACCGACCCATTTTCTTAGTTCTTCAGCTAATATTATTGGTGCTTGCGATCGCGGGTGTAGCGATCGTTGTTTGGCAGTCTTGGGTTTGGGTTATGGTTGCTGTGAGTGCAACACTACTGTTTTGGTTGCTGGAGATTATTCGGCAAACGGCATCTAGGAGAAGTTAGTTATGAGTATCACTCGTAAATGGTCTGCCAATCAGCAGCGGGCGATCGAGATTCTGATTCGCCTCAAGCGGCTGTATCCAGAAGCGCCCTGTACGCTGAACTACGAAACACCTGTACAATTGCTGGTCGCAACCATCCTCTCGGCTCAATGCACCGATGAACGGGTGAATCAGGTTACACCGGCGTTGTTTGGTCGTTTTCCTACAGCAGCCACTCTAGCAGCGGCAGATTTAGCAGAAATCGAAACCTTAGTTCGCTCCACTGGCTTCTATCGCAACAAAGCGAAAAATATTCAAGGTGCCTGCCGCATGATCATGGCCGAGTTTGGGGGTGAAGTGCCCAAACTCATGGAAGAACTCCTAAGGTTGCCAGGAGTGGCTCGGAAAACGGCGAATGTTGTTCTGGCTCATGCTTATGATATCCATGCAGGCGTTACTGTAGATACTCATGTCAAACGCCTCAGCAATCGACTAGGCTTAACCGAGCATACAGACCCCATTCGCATTGAGCGAGATTTAATCCGGCTTTTGCCACAACAGGAGTGGGAAAACTGGTCAATTCGGCTGATTTATCACGGTAGGGCTATTTGTCAAGCCCGTAAACCTCTGTGCGAGGCTTGTGTTCTTGCCGATTTATGCCCTAGTGCTGAGCTATCTAGCTCACAGCCTACCAAAGCCAGTCTGGTGAAATCCACTGCCTCTGTACCTGCAACGAAGTGAAGCCATCGGATAAGATGGAAGATGCTGTCTTTTTTGGACTCTAGGACCCTCAAAAATTCATGGCGAAAAAAAGCATGATTGAGCGCGAAAAAAAGCGCCAAAAGCTGATCGATAAGTATGCTGACAAGAGAGAAGAGCTGAAGGAGCAGTTTGAAAATGCTGCAACTCAGCGTGAGAAGCTAGAAGCTCACCGCAAGCTCCAACAATTGCCTCGCAACAGTGCGCCCAACCGTCTCCGCAACCGCTGTTGGGTCACTGGGCGTCCACGTGGCTATTACCGCGATTTTGGATTATCTCGCCATGTGCTGCGGGAATGGGCGCACAAAGGTTTGCTGCCTGGGGTTGTCAAATCCAGCTGGTAGGCTAACAGGTTGGCAGGTTGCAGGTTCGCAAGTTGCCAGTTAGAAGATGAGTCTGAGCCTTAAAACGAATGGCACTGACTTAAGGGAAAAGTGATCGTTTCTTGAGAAAAACCCAGATTGGGGGGTCTCCCCCCAAACCCCCCACTGGGGGACGGAGTGCCTCCCCCAGACCCCCTGCACAAAGGTTCTTGGGTGAGGTAGGGAAGTTATTAAGTCAGTGCCATTCGCCTTAAAACCTTCAACCTTAAAACCTCCAACCTTCAACCCCTAATTCCCGCAACAGCGGTCAATGCCCAGACTCTGTAAAAGTAAATCACTGACCGCATTAGCGATCGCAAACTCGCTATAAAAACTTTCTCGAAAGTCAAACGCCTGCATTTCAGTCAAAATCGCAATCACCAGCGATCCCAAGTCATTTTCGCCTTCCATCCGCTGGCGGACAAAGATTTGGGATGCCCTTCGGGCTATGTGCTGATTAACGGGTTCTGGGATGAACTCGTGATCGAGCCAAGTGGCAAGTGCCTCTCGCAGCCATTCCCCTTCCTGCTGGGCATTCTGGGGAGGTGGGAGTGTAATCGGTGGAATGGGTTCAGCCATAGCAAGCTAACGTGACCAGTCGTCCTCATCTCATTTTACGTTGCTGAGTCGTATTGGAAGCTAACCTCTGAAAGGGTAGCTATAAGGGCTACCCCAACCTTTCACATCAGCAACGTTGACAGAAGCCGATTAATCGATCAGCGCAGGGGAACGCCCAGAGAGCAGCGTTTTTGTAGAAGACTCACCGGCTTTTTTCAACTGTCGCGTGAGCTGAAGGCTCAAAAGCCCAAATGTCAGTGATTGACCAATAACCGCGAGGAAAACACTGAATCCGGTAACATTTTCTAAACTCACCCAAGGAAAGGCTGAAAACAGCCAAATCCCAGGGTTGATTGTCGGTGTGATCGAGAAGAATCCGAAAATAATCGGAGGTACAACAATCAATCCTCCTAAGCTTGCCGCCGCCCAAATAGCACGCTTTGGCGTTTTCATCAAGAGCATGAGTTGTGCAACCGTCGCATAAAGAATCGTTAAGCTAGAACTGACTAATAGCCCCCAAAATGCAGGGATTTTGTATTCACTCTCAGGCCATAGCAACATCCAGGGTAGCAAGATGGAAGATGCGATCGCTAAATTCAGTGCTACTGCCACCAAGGAAGGGCTTCTTTCACCCCAAATCAAATCCAAAAATACGCCTCTTCTGCGAACAGATTGCTCCTTGTGACGATAACGAGCCCAATCTTGCATCGCTTGTCGCTGTGGGCTTAGCGCAGCGATGAGATACAAAAACAACAGCAGATTAAACACTAGCAGAATCTGAAAATGATCAAACGCACCTCTTGCATAGTTCTTCCAGCTCGTCACCTCAGGATTGAGGGCAAATCCTAGCAGTACCGCTTCAAAGCAAGCCGTCAGCCAGTAACTCTGTTGCTTACCTAAGAGAGTAGCAGTAGGGTTATGGAAACAACGTTTGAACCCTTGCCCAA
This sequence comes from Allocoleopsis sp., assembly GCF_036703385.1. NCBI lineage: Bacteria > Bacillati > Cyanobacteriota > Cyanophyceae > Coleofasciculales > Coleofasciculaceae > Allocoleopsis > Allocoleopsis sp. The sequence continues at coordinate 28,823 of NZ_DATNPA010000186.1, forward strand.
TCCAGTAAGTCCACAACCCGTAGTTGAATACCATCAAACCTGCCATACCCCAACCGCTAGAACCTACAGGCAGATAGAAAAACTTCAACTCTCTTAAGCCATAGGTATAGCTGGGATTAGGCGTAGCAGAAGCATCTAGAGAATGGGAGCCAATCAAATAGGGCAATACAAACTCTGGATTAAACAGCAATAACCAGTCCAATGGCGAACGGGTGGTGTAGCTGCTATTAGCCAGCATCATCGTCATGGGGTACAGGAACAAGAGCAGTACACCACTACCCAACCACGGTTGAAAACCCCCTAACCATTTGCCAACTAAGCCAAAGAGCAGAGCCAGACTGTAGAAGAACAAGCAGCTGGCACCTAAGACGCCGTAGTAGCCGAAAATTAAAGGAAGAGGGATTTCACCCGACAACCCGGCTACAAAATGTAAAGGTACAGCCAAAAAGCCCACCCAATAAAGCAAAATCGGGACTCCTAACATTTTCCCGATCAGGATGCTTGTACTGGACTGAGGAGTAAGGCGCAAAAAGTTCAGCGTGCCACGACGCTCTTCTTTCGCCAAGTCACCAATTAGCATATAAGTACCAACCAGTAACAGGGCAAAAATCCCCATAATGCTTAGCCAAATAAATACATCTTTCCACCAGAGAGACCAGTTAATCACAAAGCCATTGAAGCCATCCGAGAGGCAGATAGGAGTAGAGTACTGTTGTTGGGCTGTCTCCGTGCAATATCGGTTATATATGGCAGTCGCACTCTGGTTCGGCACCGGGAGTTGACTAGAGAAACTCATCAGTAATATGAGTTGGCTGACAAGAGAAACGGCTGTGGCAATCAGAATATTACGGGGTATGAGACGCCCTTTGATTTCTCGGAATAATTGCGGATTTGATTCACCAAGTTGGTCGAGCCAAGGTAAGGACATAAAGGTTTTCTCAACTACAAAGCTTTCGGTTTCGTCAGTTGGAGCTTCTTATTTCAAGCCGCTAAAGGGTAGGGAAGGTGACTGAGTAAAAAGCTTCTTTGAGGTAGAATTACCCAGTTTTCGGAATTGTCGCGTCAACTGTAGAGTTAATAATCCGAGTATACTCACTTGAGCCAGCAAACCCAGGAAAATAGTTGTCGCGGAGGCATGGGTAAGGGCGACTATTGGTAAGGGTGACAACAGCCACAAAAACGGCAAGTGCAGGGGGCTTATACCCATAGTTGCCCAAATTCCCAATAGTGCTCCTCCTAAAACCCCTACCGTACCAACAATGCAAACCGATTGCTGCCATCGGCTCATAAAAAGCATGACTTGGGCGATCGCAGCATAAATCAAAATGACATTCAGGGTGAGGAGTAAACCCAAAAGTGCCTTTGGAACTGTTAAATCCTTGTTAGACTCAACCTGTCCGAGTCCTAGTACAACCCAAGGTAACCAAATTGCAGCAGTGAGCAGGAAATTAATGGCGATCGCAACTAATACCGGACTCTTTTCGCCCCAAATTAAATCCTGCATCAAAGAGCGATTCAACAAACCTTTGTCAGTAAAATGGCTTGTGTGTCGATACCGCGCCCAATCTTCCAAGGTTTGGGGACGGGGAGACAAAACGCCACTCAGGGAGAGAAATCCTACTGGGTTGAAAACAAACAGAGTGAACCCACCCAGAAAGACTTGAGAATCTGAAGGACTCTCACTCCATTGAGGGACAAAGAACCCTAACAGCCAGACTTGAACACTAGCGACTAACCAGTAACTTTGTGACTTGCTCAAAACAGTGGAATTGGGGTTACGAAAAATTCGATTAGCGGCTTGCCAAATCCAGTAAGTTGCCACACTCAAGGTAATTAGCATCCAGAGAAC
>NZ_DATNPA010000187.1:0-3791 GCF_036703385.1 Allocoleopsis sp.
TGTAGCAGACTTTTAGTTAATTGGTATTACGCGATTGCCGCTAAAGGGGCAGCGTTGTGATGCGATCGCATCTTTATTGAGTTCTGGCAAAAGACACTGGCATTGTGGGTTTTGAGTCTGTAGTATCGATCACCCTAGCCGCGATCGCTTTTTTTGCTCGTGCTGTTGTTTCCGTTCTGCCTGAATCTCTCGAATGGCTTGCTCAATAAACTCAGCAGGAATCTGAACTTCTGAGCCTGCCTGCACCAGTTCCGATACAGAGTAGCCTTGGGTTGAGCCAGCGTAGTAGCGGGAGGCTAAGGTCAGAACCTCTGTGGCAATGTCTTTGGGAATTTTAACTTCTGGGTTGTTCATGACTTAACGGGACTGATGCAACGGGGTTGAATCCTAACGACAACGTTGAGGTGATTACCAGCTGCCACCAGCACCGCCGCCACCACTACTACCGCCGCCAAAGCTGCCGCCCCCACTACTGCCGCCACCACTGCTGCCGCCACCACTGCTAGAGCTAGAAGGTGGAGGAGGGGGAGGTAGGCAAGGAATTGTTTCTTCCCTTTCTTGGTAATAGTCACAACACTGGCACTGGTCGATAATTAGGCGTCTTCCCGTGCTGTATTCAGTAGGGTGCTGCAAAATCTGCGTTGTGCGTGTTGCTGTCAATTCTTCACAAGTCGGGCATTCGCAAAATCGACTGAAGCGAGGCACATAGGCGACTCGGTGGAACCCCGATTCGGTTAACTGCTGGCTACACTCAGGACATTTCCAGCCTTCAAATCTTACACTGCCCAGTTGTTGCGCTACTTGCTCTGGTTTGCTCAACGTGAATTGAATGATGCTCTCATCTACTTTTTCCATCCGCTTTTTGCAATTAGCGCAGATGCAGACACGACGACCACCCTTGAATCGCGATCGCCCTTCGGGTTCAATCAAAACCCGACGATTCATAAAGGCAGCAGTCCCGATCGCCAATACTAATGCTCCACCCCCACCTAGCAGCCCCCAAGGCACCTTGGCATCCTCAGTCGGTTCCTGTTCAAGAGCAGAGGATTGAGTCGGCAAGAGTGTCTGTGCTGTACCGGAAGCGATCGCCGTTGGCGTTGGTTTCTGACTCACAGAGGAAGATTGGGGCTTTTCGATCGCAACCACGAGCGCTTTTGTCCCCGCTAAGGTACCACCCTTAAAATCCCCTTGCTTGAATCGCGGTGTGATTTGGGTGTTGATAATGTTGCCAACTTTGGCATCCGGCAATATCGCTTCCATGCCATAACCCGTTTCGATTTCCACACGGCGATCGCCTTTGGAAATCAACAACAGCACTCCATTATCCTTCCCTTTCTTACCAATCCCCCAGTAATTGAACAGCTTTGTTGTAAATTCCTTGGGCGATGCGGCTGGGGCCGTTTCGGGTACAGTCACCACAGCGATTTCGGTGCCATTTTTACGCTCTAATTGAGAAATCATGGAATTGAGTTGAGCTTCTGTCGGCTCATCCAGCATCCCTGCCATGTCCGTCACCCAAGTACCATTAATCTGTCGGGGATTGGGTACATCCTTCACCTCAACAGCTAGTCCCACACAGGGGAACAGAACAATTGCTAGAGTAAACGGACTAGCCTTGAGGAAACGTTTGAGTTGAAATCTTTCTGCTGTCATGGCTTGTATCGTTCCTTTTTACTGCCCATCTCTAGCATCCTTGAGGGGCAGAGCTATTAGTAGATCATTTATGGATCAGTAAAGGCTGGTTTGAAACTGACCTTGACATAATAAATGTTATCTGATATGGAAACTCTCAAAGCTTCTACGCCGGGACTCGCAAGAATTAAGCAAGCCAGAAAGGAAAAAGGGTGGAGTGTGGATAACCCGAAATGGCTGGAGGAAGCAAGTAGAGTTTTAGGAATCAACTGGGACGAAGCGGGTTACTTGGCTGAGGGGATTTCAGAAGGAACTTGGAAGCGTTTTTTAGCAGGGAAACGTCCCATTAAGGCTGAAGCATTCAAGGCTTATAGCGAGGTGTTGGGACTCAACTGGAAGGAAATTAGCGATCGCGCCTCCGTTCAAGACTGGGGAGAAGCACCGGAATCAAGTGTTTTTTATGGGCGCAGCGAGGAACTGACTACCCTAACCCAGTGGATTATAAACGATAGGTGTCGCTTAGTTACCCTCTTGGGCATGGGAGGAATTGGCAAAACGGCTTTAGCTGTCAAGTTAGCGGAGTCGATTCAAGAGCAATTTCAGTCTGTTATCTGGCGAAGTCTGCGTTATGTCCCACCCGTTGAAGATATTCTGGCAGAGTTAATCGGATTTCTCTGGGAGCAGAATCCCTCCTTGGCAAAGGGGAGAAAAGAGGAGGTTCTATCAGCCGGTTTCAATGCTCGATTATCCTTGCTGATTGACGGTTTGCGAAAGTACCGATGTTTACTGGTACTCGATAATTTTGAAGCCGTGCTGTGGGATGGCGAGTCTCATCCTGAAACGCTTCGCCACCGCACTGGAAGCTATTTGGAAGGGTATGAGGGGTATAGTGAATTTCTCAAAAGGGTGGGAGAATCGCCACATCAAAGTGCGATCATACTCATCAGTCGCGAGAAACCGAGAGAAATCGCTGCCATTGAAGGGAAATCCTTACCGATTCGTTCTTTACAGCTCAATGGTTTGCCAGAAATAGAAGCACGGGAAATTTTAAAAGCCAAAGGTTTAGCCGGAGAGGAAGAGTGGGAAACTCTAATTAAGCTTTATCGAGGTAATCCATTAGCCTTAAATATTGTTTCCACCACTATTCAAGATTTATTCAATAATAATGTTCCTGAATTCCTGAAGCAAAATACATTAGTCATCACTGGATTGACTGATATATTAGACCAGCAGTTTAAGCGCCTGTCAGTTTTAGAGAAGCAGATTATGTACTGGCTGGCAATTCACTGCCATCCTGTTTTATTATCCCAATTACAATCTGATATTTTATTTCCTGTCAAGACCTCTAAGTTAATTGAAGTACTGCAATCTTTAGGTTGGCGCTCAATTATTGAAAAAAGCACAGAACCGAGTGAAGTCCTTTTTACGCTTCCTCCCGTCGTAATGAAGTATGTTACAAACCATTTTGTTGAGCAAGTTTGTGAGCAACTGTGTGAGGATGAGCTTGAACTGATTTGTAGTCATGCTCTAGTCTGCTCCCAATACAGCAACAGCAACCTTCAAGAATTTCAGTTTAAGCCTATTTTGACATCTGTTAAAGAACAGCTCGCTTTATCCTTTAGAAGTGAAAAACGGGTTAGAGAACACCTCAGAAATCTTTTATCTATACTAGAAGGTAAGCCTACGCTAGACGTAGGGTATGCCCAAGATAACCTCCTCAAACTGCTTGCCGAACTAGAGTCGGGTTGTTAAACACGCACACAGCCAGTGTTGTATGAGCTACTGCATTAATCCTAACTGCCCGAATCGGCAAAATCCTGACGATTTAGAGTTGTGTCAAGCTTGCGGTACTAAATTACTTATCAATGAGCGCTATCAAATCATTAGACCGTTGCGTACTGGTCAAGCCTACAATAGCGAAATCTTTGAGGTCAGGGATTTCAAGGAGCGAGGAACCTCAAAAGTTCTGAAATCCTTGGCTGTTAGACATAACAATAGCCAGTTCGCTGAACTCTTTGATAAAGAAGCACGAGTTTTAATTTGGTTGAGTTCATCTTGGCAGGAACACCCTGGAATTCCCAGAGTAAATCCAGGCGGATACTTTCTTTGTAACCTTGGTAATGGCTGCCGGAGATTGCAATGCTTGGTGATGGAGAAAA
>NZ_DATNPA010000188.1:0-2749 GCF_036703385.1 Allocoleopsis sp.
CGTTTTGAAACAGCGAAATGCTGACCTGACGATGTGCCTGGATGAAGCTGTGGCGCACATTCATCGGCTCAGTCCGAGGGTTTCGGCGCGGATTGTTGCGGAGATTGACAAGTTGAAACCAAGAGGTAAACCGCCTCAGCCCTATGTGCAAGAAGAGATTCCGTTTTCAAGTCCTTACGGGAGGTGATGATTAGGCGACAAGTTCAAATATGACTACTTCCATTTAGTTCGTGTTGGCGTTGGGCGATCGTTTTTGAAGTGGCGATCGTCCTTTTTTTGGCTTGAACTCAAATTGAATTGTATAAACAAATATTAAAACTTTACCGTTTTTTGGCAATATTCTGGAATACCTTAAAATCAATTTGTATTGCTATTTAAGCATAAAAATTTTTAAGGAGTCCTTAATTATGTTTACGCCGAGATTTCCATTACTTCAAGGAAGATGGAATTACATTGAAAGTGATGGAACAGTATGCTTCATGGATATTAGGCAATTTGGAGTTGGCAACCAACTATCAATGACATTTTCTGATGGGATGAATGTAACAGGTAATGCCAATTGCGTAATTGATGGAAATATGCTAATTCGGGGTCAGTATACCAATTCTTCTGGAGATTTCGGGCAAGTTAATATGCGTTTATTTCCCGATGGTTCCCTGCGAGGACAACTTCAAAGTAATGCAAATGGTATAGTAGTAGCGGTTTCCGCACAACGGTTATTTTAAAGATTTAGGAAACCTATACTATCACTTCAATGATAGATGTGACTTGTCCCCAAAATCTCCAAAAAATAACGATTAATGCAAGATTATTGGAGTTTTAAATATTGAAGTTTAGGGTGGCATATACCACCCTAATAATCTGGGTATATTTCTATAAAGCCTGACTCTAAATCTATCAGGATTAATTCTAAATTTATCAGGCTTAATTAACAAGCAAATCAAAAATCAACAAACAACATTGAAAGACAAACTAAACTACTACCAAGAACGCTAAACCCGATACAAACTGCTCCAACAATCACTGGAAGGCAACCTCCTGTATTATTCTTACTATTATTTTGACGATGAATGCGGGTAGCGACATTTATAGGGTTTTGGAGCTGATTTGCAGCATCTATAGGGTTTGGGAACGGGTCTACAAAATCTATAGGGTTTGGGAATGACTCTACAAAATCTACAGGTGTTGGAATGTTACTCATCACATCTCTAGGTGTTGGAATATTCTCTACAACATCTAGAGGGGTCGGAATATCCTCTACAATATCTAGAGGAGTCGGAACATTTATACCCAATTCGTCTTCTAAATCTTTAAGAGGGTCTAGGGGATTGAAATCACCAAAAATCGACATAGCAAGCAGTTATCCGGCGAAAGATTAGCATCGGAATATTCTATTTATTACGAAATGAGAATTCTGTTTTCCGCCCGATCTTTTATTAAGAAAAGCAAAGATTTAAGTATAAATATTTGAAGCACTTTCGATTTTTTGCGTTCAAAAGCCCTGAAACGCTTACTCCAAGAGGCTGGATGCACTTTCGATTTTTTATCAGAAGATACCGTTACAGCCCTTTCGGCAGACGCCTACACGGTCGATCAATTCTTGGTATTCATTAACCCCACTCATCCCAGACTCTTTTTCACATCTGCCAGCAGCACCATAAGCGTCAAAGGATGAACGGGAGAGGGGGAAAAGCCACACCGCTCCACATAGAATTTTTTCGCCTCTTCATCAAGGGCGTGAACCAGAATCGCTCTAATCCCCGCAATCTCTGAGGCTTGTAAAGTACGCATCACAGCATCCTTGACCAAGCCTTTACCAATACCTTTATTTTGGTAGTTAATGTCAACAGCAAGTCTGCCCAATACCATAAGTGGAATTGGCTCAGGCATATTCCGTCTGATTTTGCCCGAAGCATCATTACGAATGACACTACCAGTGGCTAAGCAGTAGTACCCCACAACTTTATTCTCAGAGCAGACAACGTATGTCCGCGACGCTCCGCTGGTTTCACTCGTCTTAGCGCGTTTCCTCAACCAGTCATTTAGCGTTGGGTTCCCACAGTCGAATGCCTCTACATCGTGTGTCGGCTTTATCGGTTCTGGTGGAGTGTAAGTCATTCCCACGGAGCTTGTGCGGCAAGCAACTGAGTTAACGTTTCATTTTTTGTGGGCGGAGTGTCGAGCGCTTTGTTAAAGGCTTCCCACTGCTCATCGCTCAGACAGAACAATCTCCGCTCCAGCATTGCCTCCTGTGCTGCTCGATACGCCGCATCTAGCATGAAGGCACTCCGACTCTTGCCACAAAGATTTGCCGCCGTATCGATGAGGTCGAGCTGATTTGGCTCAATTCTCATATTCACAACTTCGGAGCGCTGACGCTTTTGGGTTCTATCAGGTGCTGCCATAGCTACTCGGAACGCCTGTTACTGGCTCAATGTCATTACATTGTATATACAAACTGCCGAAAAGGGTAAGGGCACGACAATGTCGTGCCCCTACCCTCATGCCCAGATAAAACTCGTGCGGGATTAATACCGCTCCCAAGGTGGCTGGAACCCGCGCCGCTTCAGAATATCCACCTCTACCTGCTGGATGCGAGTATCCAATTCAGGATTCGTCTGCCCGGACTGAGCTTGCTGCTCTGCATTGATTTCCTTGAACTGCTCCAGTGCCGTAAAGCGCTGGTCATCCGCCACATTTAGCTCAGCCAAATTAGTACGGGCGATTAAGTTTTTCGGCTCAATCTCCA
>NZ_DATNPA010000189.1:0-4745 GCF_036703385.1 Allocoleopsis sp.
CCGGATCGGCGGGATTCATCGCAGGCGGAACTCGTTCGGAGGCAGGTAGGACTAAGGTGAGCGCTCCAGGCCAGTACTTTTGAGCTACTTGCTCCCACACCTGCATTTCAGCAGCAGTACCCGATACGAACGGCCACAGCGATGACAGCGATGCCCCCATCAAAATCAAGGGCTTCTCTTGACTGCGCTGCTTTGCCGCAAACACTAACTCGGAGCGATCGGGCCGCACGGCTAAGGCGGGTACTGTATCGGTAGGAAAGCTGACTAGCTGACCTGAATGTGCGCCAGCAATTAAGGCAGATAGGGAAACTTGGGTCATTGGTTAATGGTTAGTGGTTAGTGGTTAGTGGTTAGTCGTAGGGAAGATGACCAACAACCAATAACAAATTACTCTTGTCTTGTGTAGGCTAGAGCAAAGCGATCGACGCCTGCCAAGTCCGGAAGGATTTGAATGCGGCAGTACCCACCATGCTGATGCAGTAGTTGAGCCACTGTCTCCGCTTGTCCTGCCATCATTTCGATTAACCAGATACCACCAGGTTGCAGATAATCAGCCGATGTTTCGATCAACTGCTCAATGCAGTCTAGACCCTCAGCACCACCATCAAGGGCGAGATACGGTTCATGGTCGCGCACTTCCGGTTGTAGCTCTTGAAGCAAACCACTGGGGATATAAGGTGGGTTGGACACCATGCCCTTAAACTGACCCTTAAGAGCGCCGAGAGGTTCCCACCAAGAACCTTGGTAAAACTGAATTCTCTCTTTTAAGCCAAGCTTTTGAGCATTCTGTTGAGCGATAGCGAGTGCCGCTGCACTGCGATCGACAGCGTGAACGGTGGCAGAGGGGAAGGCATCCGCTAAGCCCAGAGCAATCGCACCACTCCCAGTGCCTAAATCCGCCCAGTGTCCTGCGTCTAGTTGGGGAATTGAGCTATGTTTCACGGCATCCACAGCTAGGTCGATCAGGTATTCGGTTTCTGGGCGGGGAATTAGGACATCTGGGGAGACGATTAGGGAAAAATGACGCCAAGGGGTTGTTCCAGCCAGGTACTGAACGGGCAAGCGATCGCGAATTCGCCGGTGCCAGAGTTGAGATAGCACGGGTAGAGGATATCGCACTTTGATTTGCGATCGCGTTTTGAAGGATTCTAGGCGCAGTTCCAACGGGTCGAGTTCAGCGACTTCTTGTAGCAGCCAGTCTACTTCAGCCATCGGGATACCAGCTTCTACCGCTGACTTGCGGGCCTCTTGACGCCACTGCCAGAGAGCGGAACCCGATACACTGGACGACGCCACAGAGTTGGAATCTGCTTGAGAATCCCTGCCTTGTGTTGACACAGAACCTGGAGTTAACAAGCGATCGTTCGCATCATTATTGCCCAATCTTCGCCTCCTTGTCTGGAGTAAAGCGATCGCTTATCGTCGGGGTTGCCCTTGCTGGGCTGGACGTTGCCCTGCATTAGCTGGATTTTGAGGTGTGCCTTGACCTGAAGCAGCGGGCAGGCTTCTCAGAAAGGATATGGCTTCCTGTGTTGGCACGAGTACGATGTTCTGCAATTGCTCGTTGTTACTGCTCTGTAGGGTCTGAATTACACCTTCTAGGGGGACAGCTTCGACTTTAACTGTAGACGCCATATCGGGTTTTTGCTGCTTAAAGCGATCGACCAGTTGCTGCAATTGTTCTTTCTCAAAGAAGAAGGGAATGACTGATTTACCATTCTCTTGAATGGTTAAATATCCCTGCTCTTTACCACCCCTGGCAACGAACAGGGGTGTTCCTTGAAATTGCTGCCCTTGTTGACCCGTTGACGCCATGAGCGTCTGTGCTGTTTGCACCTGTTGCTGCACGGGTATAAAGGCAAAGCTCAGGCCATCCGGCTTGTTTTGATTCTCTTTTCTCAGCTTGAATATTTGTGCCAGAGAAACGGGAACGACTTGCACGTTTTTGCCAATATCTGGCTTGTCTTTCTTCAAGCGATCGACAAATGCCTGAGCATCCTTCTGGCTAATAAAAACCCCTGCCACGGATTGCGGCTTGTTATTCGCATCCGGTACAGAAGCAACCAAGGGCGCGCCCTGTGCATCCGTTACTGTAAACACGGGAACTGGTTGCAGGGCTTTAACCACTTGCTCTTCTGGCAACGCCAATGCCTGCAAATTTCCTGTCAATACAGAACCTAATAGGGTGCTACCAACTAAACCTAGTGTTGCGCTCCAACGAACTAACGATTTCATTGCTCTTACCTCCGAGTTAGACCTGAAATACTCGTGACGACTAGAATACTGCCGCTCTACAAGGATGACCCATTGAAAGTGTATAAGAAATGGATATCATCCCGCTCAAAGCTCTTTTGACTTTATCGATTTTGCGATTTAATTTCCACTGTTAATTAATGCTTCATGGCTGAGTAACTCGCACTATTTTCTCTGTATACGGGCGAGTTTCCCTGACTCTATTCAATCTTCAATAGTTCCACCACATTCCTTGAGCTTCATTGCTCGCTCCCCCTCTCCTACGCGCGTCAACGACTTTACACGGGCGGGAAGGCTTTGAGAATTGCAATATCATCTAAAAATCGGGATGACAGGATTTGAACCTGCGACATCCTGCTCCCAAAGCAGGCGCGCTACCAAGCTGCGCTACATCCCGGTTTGTCCCTAGCTAGTATAACTCGCTTTTGGCTCTTGTGGGTCAAGATTTCTCAATCCGAAGGATAAAAAACTTAATCCGGATACCAGAACATGCCTTTAATGCCTTCTGGGTCTGGAATAAAGCCCATTCTACGATAGAAATTGACGACGTGTGGGTCGGCGAAGAGCGTGATGTTACTAATATCCTCGCTCCGGAGCTTTTTAATCATGTATTTCATCAACGCCTTACCTAGCCCCTTGCTTTGGAAATCCGGGTGAACTACCACATCCCAGATTGTGGCATTAAACGCATGGTCGGATGTCGCACGAGCAAAGCCGACTAAGCGTCTAGTGTTGCCTCGCTGCTGCCACATCGAAGCGACTAGGAAGCTATGCTGAATTGCTTTTCTGACTTTACGCATGGGACGCCGCGACCACCCGACGGCATCGCAGAGTTCTTCTAACTCGTAAAGGTCAATGTCCCGCTCCGTGCTGAAATAGATGCGGGAACCTTCTTCGGTGCGATCGCTCGTACCGTCAAGTGCATCCCCTTCAAATTGTGTCTGCGGCGAGGCAGCGTCTGAACTGCTAAACAAGCTCTTCCAAAAACCCATGCAGGTGTGGTTGTGGCACTTTGATACTGTGTCCCAAAGCTTGGCAGATTTTCCTTATCCTGGCGGACAGGAGGTTCTGTGCGATTGAGACTTGACTTAATACGGTTAAGTTTATCTCAAACCTTAGAAGTACAACCCAAATGCAGATTTAATCTTTAGTGAGACACCTATCGTCTCAAGCTATCCATTAATCCTGCTAAATTTGCATCCACTCCTAGCTCATTGGTATAAACTTAGGATTCCCGACAATTCTTCTCGCACTGAATCTAGCCAAAACTTTGTGAATTTGATAATAACACAGCTAGGCAGCTATATTTCCCTCTCCCGAACTGGGTTCAGGCTCAGGAGAAGGTCGTATTTAGCTAAACTGAGGCTAGTAGACAGCATCTATGAGAAATTAGCCCGAGCCAGCAGAGGCTTTTCCAAAAAGCATAGCTGGCAGTATCTGACGACACAGCTTGTGAAAACAGCGATCGCTCACGCCAACCTCGTTCCTTGGTATGCATCCTACCCCTACTTATGGCTGCGGGTTTAAAATCGTCCACGCTAGAACTCCTCAAGCGCTTCAACCGAGCGTTTCCGCAGTTCTATGAGCAGTTTGTCAGTAGTGAAATCCAATTGCAAAATCTCAGACTCGCCTATCGCTTGTACAAAACCAAACGGGCGGTCATTGAGATTAAACCAGAAGGCTCCAAAAGCGCCCTACATTTTGCCTACCGCAACCAGTCATTTCTCCTCAGTGACATTTTTGGCGTTCTCGCTGCCTATGGACTGACGATTCACAGCCTCAGCCTTTACGGTCAAATCAGTCCGCCCATGCTGGTATTTATCAAGCTGGTGGTTTCTCGCGGCAGCCAAGCCCTGACTAGCAAAACGGCGGAAAACGTCTGTCGCGCCGTGCGGGAGGCATTAGCAGGGCGTTTTGAAGTCGAAGAGATGCTGGCAGTCGAGTTTAATCTCGATGCCGGTTTGGAGCAAGTGGAAACCGAATTCTACGTAGATCCCGTTTTCCACCTCCCGGCTTTGCTGATTGAGGCTGACAACCAGCCAGGACTGTTTTACAAAGTGATGTATGCCATCTGGCAAGAGGATTTGTTAGTGGTCAATGCCAACTTATTGGTGTGGCGCGGGCGAACTCGATTAATCCTGTACTTATTAGGGCCGAACGAAAACTTAATTCCAGAATACTTGGGGCAAAAAATTGCCGAAAGCGTCCGGCAGCGATTGCTCGGGCGGCGATTTTAGCAGGGGAAAGTGTTGACGGTTTGTGGATTTTGCCCCATAACCGGCTAACAGCTCAACTAGTTTACCTTTTTCTAACCCCCAAACTCCGATAGGATGAAAATATGGCAATCATTGATATCGAGGGAGCGCCTCACGTCTATGAATTGACGGCTCCCACTCACTCATCCTCTCCGGTTCTAGTTTTCATCCATGGTTGGCTGTTAAGCCGTAGCTACTGGCAACCCTTGATCGAGCGGTTGGCACCGAATTATCAAT
>NZ_DATNPA010000190.1:0-4669 GCF_036703385.1 Allocoleopsis sp.
GGTAAACGTCTCTAGAAAACCATCTGTCGCTTGTACAATTTGTCGCCAATTCTCATTCGCTTCCGGTACTCTAGAACCCGGTAGAAGGGTAACAACCAGCGATCGCTGCATTTCTTTCAACTCAGCATCGGTTTCATAAAATATAGGTGCAGGATTCTCTGGGTAAATGCCGTCCATCATCGGATTCCCTAAATCAAACGCAGGGATAGACCATTTTTGTAAGGTTTCCGTTGTCAGCTTATCTCTGGGAAACACCGCCTTGCAGCGCCGACGACTCATCAACCAGCGATCAAAAGGATGATAAACCGAGCCAGACCAAGTTTCCCAAAATGACCGATTGGGTAACACTCCAGCTTCATCCCGCACATAATACTCTGATTTCGCTGTCCCGACAAATCCATAAGGTGCGCCACTTAACCCAGCAAACAAGAGGGGAACAATATCCCCTACCGCCAAAATCACACCCCCTTTTTTGCTCCAACGACGGACAGCTTTGAACTGTGCCCAAGTGAGTTGCAGTAAACCACCTTGCAAATCTCGCAGTAATTGACGCCCTTCCATATAAATAAAGCCACCGGAAGGCATCGTCTGCACGGTTCCAATTATGGGAATACCTAGTTGGCTATAAGCTCGTCCTTCACCCACTAAGGGCAATGCTGCCAGTTCTGGGGCATTGGGGTGTTTCTGCAATTCTTGCAAAATTCGGACGGCAATCACATCCTCGCCATGACCATTGCTGAGGCAGAGCAGACGCATCATTAGTATCTGGTTAGTCCTTTGATGAACAAAAAATAGCTCCTGACCCTTCGTGGAATTGCACCACAGCAGAAACCTGCATTGTCTAGGATCGGCAAAAATAAATCAATGTCTGTCTTTGCCGTAGCTTTGAGTAATTATACTTATCAACGTTGGAGGGTGATGTTAGTGGGTCAGTTATGTGTATCACGCTACCTAGAAACTACGGCAGAGAACACACAGCCTAGGCTGCTTGAATAAATTTCAATGCTTTTATTGCAAATCGGGGACAAATAGCAAAACTTGCTTTAAAGTTTTCCGCTTTCTTAGTTAAGCGGAACGACACTGTTAAGAACTCTCCTACCTTACCAACCAACCCTTGTGCAGGGGGTCTGGGGGAGGCACTCCGTCCCCCAGTGGGGGGTTTGGGGGGAACCCCCCCAATCTTGGTTTTTCCAAGAAACGATCACTTTTCGCTTAAGTCAGTGCCATTTCTAGTGGTAAAGCGTTTGGTCTGACTCCATTAGCTGGTTAGACGGTGCAGGCGGAACATAGGCAGAGTCATTCGGTTCGGGCGTGAACATCCCGAACATGGGTACGGCTAACCCATCATTCTGATTCAGGGGGTCAAGGCCGAGTATTAGTTCAATAGTGCGGAGTAAACTAAGTTGATCATAGCGATCGCTCACCACAACACCTCGCTTCACATAAGGACTAGCCGCTAAAGCTACTGTGCGCGTCGCATCCACATGATCCGGCCCATTTTGGGCATCATCCTCTACAACCAGAATCAAACTCTCCCGCCAAATCGGGCTTTTAGAAATCGTTTCCACAATCCTCCCCAACGCCGCATCATTCTGAGCAACCATTTGGTATGGATTGGGCAATCCGGGTTGTTGTCCAGCCGTGTGGTCATTCGGCAGCCAGATATAATTCAACTGCGCCACTCGTCCCGACTTTAGCTGCTTCTCAAAATCGGTTTTCCAGTCCAAAAACCGCTGTAAATCCGAGTACGTTAAATCCCATGAAGGGTAATTTAAGGGAAAGTGATAGAGAAATGTTGCAAACTTCTGGCGAAACGCCGCATCTTTCTGCCAAGCCTGTGCCAAACTATCGTCACCCGTAAATGTTTGCGATAGAAAACGGGCGAATTCTGGCTTTTCTAGGAGGTGAACAGCCTCTTGTGGAGTATCTGCTTGACCGTAGTAAGTTTTGAGAAACTCAGTAACTTCCTTCCCTCGATCAGTCTGAGCCGCAAAGACCATCGTTTGATTGTAGAACTTCTGAGCCAGCTCACTCTCGCTTCCATACCTGTCCACAATCAGCTGATAAGCGCGAGTAAAGATATAGTAAGGCTCTCCATAAATTCGGTAATCTACTCCTTTTGCTTCCAAGGCATTCCACAGGTAAGTTGGAGAAAATGTAACGGGTACGGTTCCAAAAGGATAAGTATTAAATCGCCCAGAGTACTTAGCATTACCCAGCCACTCCAAAAAAGGACTGGCATAGCCACTCGTCGTGAAGCTATGCCCCAAAACGCTAATTTCGCCATTGGCGTAGAAATTATCAAGAGTGACGAATTCCTTAGCTAGCTGGTGATGGTTAGGCGTAATATTTTGCCCAAATAGTGTCAATTTCGGGTCACCATTCCCCCGCCCCAAATCTCCCAACACCTGATCGTAAGTGCGGTTTTCTTTAACAATATAAAAGATATGACGGATAGGCAATTTCATCCCAGCTTTGGGGCTGTACAGGGGAGAACCCTCTTCTACCTGTTTCGTCCATTTCCCCAAATTCGATGCAATTTCTCCCTTGGGAATAATGGATACCGCTCCTTTGAGCAACGTCAGCACATAATCTTGTCCTCCCTTTTCTACAATCGGCTGTGGCCCTTGAGGATTGGGACGGCGCGGACGGATACCCTTGGCACTGACGACTAGCATTTGCCCTTTATTGAGCAGTACCTTGGTGGGATACCAACCTGTTGGGATAAAGCCCACTTCTTGGCGTGTATTCTTATCAAAAACAGCTACGGCATTAATCTCAGCTTGGGTGACATAAACCTGATTTCCCTCCACTACGCAGGAGGTCGGAGAACTCCCCGAACGGAATCCTTTGTGATGAACCTCGATTTTTCCTACTACTGCATCTCGTTTTGTGTCAACAATGGAAAGTTCATCCGAGGTGGTGTTTACGATATAAAGATTGGAATTATCCTGACAGAACGTTTGAGGAGTTTTCCCAACTTCAAGAGTTTTGAGAGGCTTAAGTTCTTTGTCGTAGACTAAAAGTTTGTTTTCTCCTGTCAAAGTGAGGTAAAACTTGTTGTTCAGGTATTGAACGGTATAAGGGAAATATCCTACATTTACTTCTCTCTCGATTTGCCCTGTTTCGGTGTTCAGAATAGCCAGTTGTCCCTTTCCGTAAATCTTCTGCTCGTTATCCCTCACCATGTAAAGGACGGCGAGATGCTTGGCGTCAATGGGTGCCATGCCTGCGGCAAAGCCATTCACTGGATATTCGCGGACTGGATTGAATTCTTGGTTTAAGCGATAGATTTTTTGGTCAAAACCGCCACTAATATATAAATCGCCGTCTAACCCCTGTTTAGCACTGGGAAAAATGGATGGAAAGTGCAACGTCTTAACTACGCGGCTGCTGTTGGTATCAACGATGGAGACTTCTTGGCCTTCTTTACCGTAAAAACCAGTATCGAGTACTACCAGTTTTCCGGCGTAAACAATCGCTTCATAGGGTAGTCTTCCCACTTCAACCTGAGTACCTGCGGGAGCAATCTTCCAGCCGTTAGGTAATGCTACTTCTGTGGAACGGGTCGCTTTCGAGGCTGCCTGAGCTTGGGAAACATAGGGTTGTATGTGTTCGTAGGGTGTTTTCTTGGCAAATTCCCACAGTTCCCGATTCAGGTTCTCTTCCTCAGCTGGATCGTCTAATTCTATTTCTTTGTGTGGCTGTTGTTGGGCGGTTGGCTCATCTGAGTGAAAATCTCGTTGCGATCGCTCTTGTGCCACTACACGAATTGACACACTTGTCAACAAAAGGATGCTCGCTAGAGCTGACCATCTGTACTTCATGGGGAGTCTCCAAAATTGAGTCAGGAAAGCCGTTTCAATCCTGCCTGATTTTGAGGCTCAAGGGTTAACTTCTGTTTATCTCACTCGCCAGGAAGACCCAAAGCGTGAGTAGCAAGCTTTTTGAGGCGATCGCTTCAAGGATTATCGCACGATCGCATCCACAACTCTCAGTCCGCCCCCTGAAGTGTGGCAGATAGGGTTGTGGCACAACCCTTGGAACTTGGCAATTTGAGCAACGGTCTGGTTAATCAAAAGCAAGACGATTGTAACAACGCTGACTAGCGATGAGGCTACTTTTATGCTAAATAGAGCAATTTTACTTTCTACATTAGCGCTCCTCGCAGCTGGGGAGTTAACCCACAAAGCGATCGCTTCTCCAAACGTCGCGAATTCGACTACGAAATCGGGAGCGAGTAACTATGTGGTTCCGGTGCAGGCGTCCCCAGCATCCCAGTCAGCGGCGGCAATTGCTTCACCCGAAGTGGCTGTGACACCTGTGTTTTCTCAGTCTAGCCAAGCTGGAAACACTAGAACGGTGGCAGTCCCCACCACATCGCAATCTTCTCAGTCCGCCACAACGCGCACCACAACTCAGGCATCTGGAACAGCGACGAACTCAGTTGCCCAGTCCACACGCACTTCAGCCAAATCAACCAATAGCAGTGAGGCTGCGGTTACTGCCACAGATGTTCAGGTCAAGGGTGCAACACAAGAATTGCAACAGTTAGTTTTGGACAGCATTAGCACTCGTTCCGGTGGTGCAACCAGTCAAAGTCAGTTGGACAATGATGTGGCAACTATTTTAAACACGGGTTACTTTGCCAATGCCCGTGTGAGCAAAA
>NZ_DATNPA010000191.1:0-4333 GCF_036703385.1 Allocoleopsis sp.
GCACCACAGTTGCATTTTGGGCGTACTCGGGTGGCAAAACTGTCAGCTATTTCCTTTTCCAAAGCTTTAAAAGAAACTCCGGAAGAATCTCGCAATTGTGGTCAAATAGCGAATTATAGATAGAGACCGTTTTATTGCTAACTTGTTCCCCCATTCTTTTTATTTTTGTGAACCAATTGATCTGGGGGTTAGATGACAACTTTAACTAGATTTTTACTAGATAATTAGCGCTGTTAGTTTTATTTATTGAATTGTTAATTTAGCGGAGAACGAATTGTCTATCGGAGAAAAACATGACAATCTAAGAAGACTTAACCCGGAGAGTCTAGACGCTTTTTTTTGTATTGAAAATAGGAGGAATGACTTGACTGCTATTCTCTGGGTTGATTAACCCAATATAGATAGCACGACTTTAGAGAATAGCTTGTCGGATAACTCCGCGTTTGTTGTGGCTAGAGGCATATTCTTTCCTCTCCACTACTAGCCGCAACCCTGACTTCGGTGGAATCTTGTTTCAATGCGGTTACGGTTTTTTTGACTTGAAGACACTCTTGTCTCGCTAATACCTTTGTAACCTGAATCTATAAAGGGTTTGTAAAAAAATTTAAAAAGAAAATAAAGAATGAATAAACTTTCTCGATGCTATTCGGCTTTCCCTGAATATCCAAGGGGCTGGAGAATAGGGAGGCTAGGAAACGACGGTATACGACTGGATAAGATGCTTTCACAGAACGTCGGCTTTGGGTTGCCCCCGTACTTCTAGTCGGAGGAGCAAACGCCTACGCGGCAACTTGGGTAATAGGTAATAGGTAATTATTCCCCATTAACCATGCTCGTGATTTATGTTATTAAAACTAGATTTTTCCAGTATATTTCCTCGACGATTGGTAGAGTAATGCTGACAAAAATGACGCAAGAGTTCAGTGATTCAGGTGTTAGTCCAAACTCCTGAACAATACTCAATAAAAACATTAGTGTGTGCTAAGGTCGATTCAGCTCTAAGATAACCGGCTAAGTTGGATGTCTAACGTTTAGTTCAAGTCGGTTGGGGAGAGCGTAAGCGTTACCCAACAGGCTAACCATAAAGTTGGGTTTTGTACCTCAACCCAACCTACTCTCGGTGAAATGCTCCAGAGACTGTTCTTGAGGTGCTTGCGATTGCGTTTTAACTAGAGGGGTGCTTACCGACTACAGAATTTAGAGGAATTAGCTCTTCTTGCCTCTGGACTCCCGTCATTTTTTTTCAACTCGCTCGCTCAATTTATCAATTAATTCAGCTATCTTCTATGCTAAGTAGGTCTTTCACCCTGGTTGTAAAGAAAGTACTAACCAATCCAATGTTGTATTCGCTTAGAGGGCTAGTTTGCCTTGCTCTGCTGTTAATGTTGAATGCTGGATGCTCCCAAGTGTCTTCAACCGTACAGCAATTACCCTCTTTAATCCCCAACTTTTCAACTGAAGCGAAATTTCAACTGCGTGTAGCTTCATCTGGACGTTTAGGGGTCTATACGGTAGAAGGCAGCACCAATCTTCCAGACGATAGTCGCGTCTCTATTGCGGCTGTTCGCACTCTGCGCCCCGATAAACCGGTCTCTGAAAACCTCAACCCAAATCTGACCTATTCAATTTTGGCGTATCAAGATGTCAGGGTAAATAAAGGGAAATGGCAAACTACCTTGAATCTTTGGAACGTTGCACCAGATGGTCGATTTCAAGAAGCTTGGCAACTAGAGCAGTCCAAACTGGGACTCTCGCTCAAGCCAGACCCTGAAGTAACGTTCATTGCTACTGTCGAGCCAACTGATGAGTTGTCGGAACTAGAATCTCGACTAGAGAAGCAGGGTATAAAGCTGGTTAGTAGCATTGTCCGCAATACAGCGGATGGCGAACAGTTTGTCCAGGTCCGTCAAGTGTTGCCCATTCCCTTACCGACGGGTCAAACGACTCCACCCGAACAACGATTGGAGGATGTTAACGGGGGTTGGGGGCCTCGATACTTGCTCATTCCTGAACCCCCGAATATTCTCAAGCTCGAAATGCCCAAAAACCGCCGAACGAATGCTCCGCTTTCACCCACCGAGTTGATGCAATAGAAAATTGCAATCTGCTGCACATTTAATCTTTACAATTGACATTTTGCTTTGCTGTCTGTCGTCACTAGTCAGTTGTCCATTGCTACTGACTATTAACCTCTCTTCATTGAAAATAGACCTCTGGATAGATACGCAAGTTATTAATTGTGCAGCATTTTATTGGTGAAACTTTCGCAACTATCTCTCGGCGGAATTTAACCTCCCCCCTCAAGTGGAATGAAGGAACAGTAAAGCTGCCTCGACGGCAAGTTAAAGAAATCGCAAAGTTGCATTGTCTTGCTTGAAAAACAACCGTACAAATTCGTATATTTAGCAGCAGTTGGATGATGTAGCTTGTTCGTTGACTTGAATTAGGGATTTTACCTACCCAAGTCGTTGGAATCTATACAAGTAGGACTGAGTTAGATGAACCGAGTTGAAATACTAAATGTGGCGATTGACAACTTGTCACAATCAGAGTTTCTGGAAAAATGCCAGAGTGGCATAGTCGTTACGCCTAATGTCGATCACTTGATGAAATTGCAAGGCGATCGAGATTTTTATCGGTCTTACAACTTGGCTACCTACAGAATCTGCGACAGTAAAATTCTATTTTTTGTCTCTAGATTTTTAGGCACACCTATCAAAGAAAAAATTTCTGGTTCGGATTTATTTCCCGCTTTTTACGAGTATCACAAAGACAACGAAGATATCAAAATCTTTCTTTTAGGTGCTCGGGAAGGGGTAGCTCTTAAAGCCCAAAATAAAATCAATACCAAAGTGGGTAGAGAAATTATAGTGGGCGCACACTCCCCATCTTTTGGCTTTGAAAAAAGTGAGGAAGAGTGCCAAAAAATCATTGAAACGATTAACCAGTCTGGAGCGACGGTTCTCGCTGTAGGCGTTGGCGCACCGAAGCAAGAGAATTTTATCTGCAAGTACAAGGATAAATTCCCGAACGTTAAGATATTCCTGGCGATCGGCGCAACTATTGATTTTGAAGCGGGCAATATCCAGAGAGCACCTAAGTGGCTCAGTGAGGTAGGGCTAGAGTGGTTGTATCGATTGTTAGCTGAGCCAAGAAGGTTATGGAAAAGATACTTGGTACACAGCCCTTCCTTCTTTTGGCTGGTTTTAAAGCAAAAACTGAATGTTTATGTAGACCCTTTCAAACGGTTTTCTCCTGTTGGTTCTGAGCCTAGTTCTCCCAAACAGATGGTCGAGACCCGTTAAGTCGATTCCAACGCTAACCCTCTTGCGTCATTCTCGGAAAATTTAACGATTTTACTGGGATACAGCCAACGGAAATTCAAGGCTTCACCCCGCTTTGGCCCAAGAGGGCTAATCTGAACGAGCTACCCCAATGCAGCGATTCATTCCAGCCGAGGAGAGAGGTTGGGATGAATTGCTGTATTGGCTTATCTTTCCTCTCTTTCCTCTCTTTCTCTACAGCGTTCAGCAAGTAGCGATCTGTGCGATCGCGATCGCCTCGCGTGGCTCATCCAATTCTTTCTGTGTTTACAGAAATTAAAGCAAAGCTCACCTCATTTATGAAGCATGTAGTGTTGGCGCTTTTAAGCGCCGTCTAGCTTCCTCATCAACTCTCTGAGGACGTCATTCAAGCTGCGTTCTGTCTTTTGGCAGTACTTTAGGAGCGAAGATTAGAGCATAGGTGTCAATTTAAGGCGGAAATCTTCATCGAGCCGAGCTTTAAGGACTTCATCGGGTGGGTTAGGCGCAGTCGTAACCCACCATTTTTTCCAAGCCAATCCGTTCTGCTCCCCTTAGAGGGTATCCTCCTTTCCATCAATCTGTTAGCGGCTTTACGCTTCAATTGACACCAAAGAAGGCTGTGGTTCTTACCCAGAATTCAATGCAACATTACAAGAACTTGGTATTACCACTCCTGAACTGAACTTTCGGGAGGTTTCGTGGCTTTTAAGTGCACCCAAAAAGACTCAAAATCACGTCTTTTTCGTCAGTCAACGAACTTATTGAAATTTTAGGCACGGGGATGAACTTGTAGTTCATCGCCCAATAATTTCAACTCAGTATTTGTTGGGGCTGCATAGGGAATGTTGGAGTTTTTATTGACATGATTAGCCACGATTCCCAAGGTCGGTAAGCGGAACGTGTTTAACTGATCGAGAACTTGCTTGACCACAGAACGACTCGTCTTACGGACTCCCACAACCAATAAGACTCCATCTGTATGAGCCGCTAGGAAATTGGCATCCATGCGGTTAAGAAGATGAGACGTG